>JBEPWN010000425.1:0-2975 GCA_041642395.1 Marinilabilia sp.
GAAAAATCGTTTTGTCGCCAGTGTTGAACTTGGCGATCAGGTTGACGATGTAATTATTTCACGCAACTTATTCAGTACGGTTTTTGATTCGTTGGCCAGTACACCTGCCGGACAGCCATTTATTTCGCAGGAAGGACAAATTGAAGGTCGTTACCATTTAATTGATGTTCTGAGTGGAGGTGAAGATGGGAAGGGAGAGGGTTCCAAGATTGAATGTGGAATCGTTTCTACCGAGATCGGGAAAAAAGGCAAAGAAATCGGAGGCCCTCAGAAAGCGGCGGAGGCTCTTACCAATCTGATAAAAGAGTTACGCGCAGGTAGTAGCGAAATCAATGATAAGAAGAATCATGTACGCAGAATTGTACGTGAAAAGTACGGACATATTTTCCTGAACGGGCAGACAAGTAATGAGATATGGAGGTATAATTTCTATCTCTATCAGCTTGATAAGATGATGAAGGCTGAATTTGTTCGTATGGATGATCCTTCTGTAGAAGTAGATCTAAAGGGGGTGAACATGTTTTGTCCTAAAGACAAAAGAGAGGAATTCAGTCCGTTGCTTGTAACTCCAAATCTGAATATTGAATTGAATAGTTTTGGGGAAACCTGTAACGAGCTGATGAGTTTGCCCAACTATCCTGATTTTGCGCAGGAATTTCTGGAAGATTCCGGTAAACTTTACGAAGCCAGAGGCTATAGTGACGAAACTATGATCAACAATATGATCACTCAGTTGCTGTTGATGGATGGTTATATTGAGTTTGATGATTTGCTTAAAGGTCGTATTACCGAAAAAGTGAATCGTGAAACTATTGCTGCCGCGAAATATGCAGTGCTCAAGGAACTTGAGCGTCGTAAAAAAACTGCAAAGCCGGCTACAGGAAGTCAGGCCAAACCTCAGGCGCCTAAAGATCAGTCACAAGGCGGCAAAAAAGGTGATAACCAGAATAAAGGACAGTCAGGAAAACAAGACGATAAAAAATAATCTGACGGATAATACTTTAATGATAAAAGGCCGTTCCATAATTACTTGGGACGGCCTTTTTTATGATCTGTTTTGTTACGAATACTTCATTATTTTTTTTGGCTGTAGTTTACATTTGCGTTGATAATTCCTTTGTTTCAAAATTTGCAATGGATATATCTCCATCATCGTTGGTTGTCTTTAAATGGCCTGCGATTTCTTTTAGAAATATTTCTCCGGTTGAAGTTCTGAGTTTCAATTCACCATTTATATTATCGATGTTTTGCCTGGATGTGTTTGAACGGATATTGACTTTTCCGGTAATGTTTTTCAGGATAAGGTCCCCTTTGTCTGTTATCAGTGTTGCTTCACCTTCGATCCCGGATGCTTCAATGTTTCCACTTCTGCTGTTTGCATGAAGATAACCTTTCAGATTGGTTACAATGACAGTTCCTGTAGTTGTTTTAAAATTATAATGGCCGGAAATATTGTTTGCGGAAATTTTGCCCTACAAAGCCTGAGCATCAACAATGCACTCATGAATGTTTCCGGCTTCAATATAACCGGATGATGTATTAATGGATATCTTGCAACCGGTGGGCACCTGCAAGATAATTTCTCCTGATTTGGTGGATATATGCTCAGTGGGAATTGTGACCTTTAAAGATAATGTACTGTCATTTTTTTCACTGTTAATTCCAAAGCCTTCCACTTGTTTAGACGCTTCAATTCGCGTATTCACAGTCACTTTTTACTCCGAAGAAGGCTGGAGCATGATCTTGCAAAAATCTCCATCTATGTTTAGGATCTTAATGTCTTCATGGATTTCCAAAGAACTGTGTACTTCTTTTAGCCCTGCTGCTTTTGTGGATGAAGCAGAAAGCACAAATATCAGTGCTGAAAAGATAAATTGTTTCATCGAAATGGATTTAATACCGGTGATTCTGAATTATATCATAACAAAGAAAGTGAATTTTATTGTAATTTTGGCATGACGTTAGTTGATAGTAAAGAGACGGCCTGTCTTTAATACCTATAGCCCGTTAAATTTTTACAAGAGTCTTTTAATTAGTTTTTTATGACTAAAAGTTTTTTGTATTAAAATGTATTTTTCAATATCATGCGTTTTGTCTGTTATCTAAACCTTTACTGTCTATTGTAATATCAAAATCTGTGAAATGGTAAAAATTATACGAATAGCATCTTTTTTATTTATATCGGGACTGTTAACATATTGTAGTGTTTCCCGGCCTGCGCTGGATGAATACTTGAAATCTGTTAATCCAATTGTTTCCAGAGAGAAAATTGAAGCGGATTCAATATTTTCTGATTCATGGTTGTTGTGGGTCAGACAACCCCTTGATCATAATGATCATGGAAAAGGATATTTTAACCAAAGAGTATGGCTTTCTCATAAATCGACAGATGCACCTGTGGTATTTGTTACGGAAGGATATATGGCCCCGCGAAATTATACCAGCGAACTCGCGCGTATTGTGGAAGGCAATCAGGTTATTGTAGAGCACAGGTATTTCGACCGTTCTGCACCAGATTCTATCAATTGGGATTATCTAACCATCGAACAGGCAGCTAAGGATCATCATCAAATTGTAAAAACACTAAAAAAATATTATCGTGGAAAATGGATTAGTACCGGAATTAGTAAGGGCGGACACTCCGCAATGATACATCGTGCTCTCTATCCGGATGATGTAGATATTACTGTGCCATATGTAGCTCCTTTTAATCTTGAGAGAGAAGATCCGCGTTTGATTGATTTTTTTGACACTGTCGGTACTCCTGATCAGCGAAAGCGTATTTTTGAATTTCAGAAAGAAGTATTGAAACGAAAGGATGAACTTTTACCTCTGTTTTATGAACTGGCCGAAAACCAAGGCTACACATATCGAATGGGGAAAAGAAAGGCATTCGAATTAGCAGTTTTGGAATATCCATTCAGTTTATGGCAATGGTGTGGTCCTGTTGATGAGATCCCGGAGCAGGGAGCGTC
>JBEPWN010000426.1:0-2974 GCA_041642395.1 Marinilabilia sp.
ATTGCCTTCCGGCAAATCCCGTGCTTTTGTTAATGATACCCCTGTCAATCTTAATTTTTTAAAATCTTTATCTGACCGCCTGATTGATGTTCATTCTCAGCATCAAAATCTGTTGTTGGGCAACAATTATTTTCAACTCAATGTGGTGGATACCGTGGCCGAAAAT
The DNA here is from genome assembly GCA_041642395.1 of Marinilabilia sp. Classification (GTDB taxonomy): domain Bacteria; phylum Bacteroidota; class Bacteroidia; order Bacteroidales; family Marinilabiliaceae; genus Marinilabilia. The sequence continues at coordinate 167 of JBEPWN010000426.1, forward strand.
ACAAAAGAGCGTGAGGCCTATACAGATGCATACAAATTGTTTAAAAGACTAACCGCTGAGAAGAATAAACTGGAAGATATGAATGCCCGGCAAAGGGCCGATCAGGATTATTGGGAATTTCAGTATCAGCAATTGGAGGACGCAAATTTGCAAGCGGACGAACAAGCTGATCTTGAGCAGGAGTTGGAACAATTATCTCATGTTGAAGATATTAAGTCGGTGCTGTCGCTGGCTTCTCAAATTCTTTACGAAAATGAGCAGCCTATGGTTCAGGAACTTTATCACCTGATGGAAGAATTTAAAAAGATAGCTTCTTATCTTGCCAATGGGGAAGAGTTGAGAAGCCGTCTTGAGTCAACATATATCGAACTGAAGGATATTGCCGAAGAGGTAACCGGACAGGAAGCAGATGTTGAATTTGATCCCGGACGTCAGCAACTGGTTCAGACACGGCTGGATATGATTTATTCGCTGCAGCAAAAACATCACGTGGACTCGGTGGAAGCCTTGATTGCCATTAAAGATGATTTGTCGGATAAACTGGAGCAACTGGCATCATTTGATGAGGAGCTTGTAAGGCTGGAACAGGAAATAGGAAAGGCAGAGACGAAACTTAAAACATGTTCAGATGCTCTTAGTCGAAGCCGTGAAAATGTTTTTCAGAAGGTGGAGTCCTCCGTACAGTCTCAGTTGCAGGAATTGGGAATGCCAAATGGCCGGTTTGCTATTAGTAATCGCCACTATGCCGAATTTGGTGCAGGAGGACAGGATGAAATTTCATTTTTATTTTCAGCCAATAAAAGCGGAGAATTGACCAGTATCCCAAAAGTCGCATCCGGGGGTGAAATTTCCCGTGTCATGTTATGTATCAAATCACTGTTGTCTTCTGCAAAAGCATTGCCCTCCATCATATTCGATGAAATTGATACCGGCGTTTCCGGCGAAATTGCCGACAGGATGGGAAGCATTATGCAAGCTATGGGACGTAACATTCAGGTAATCAGCATTACCCATCTGCCACAAATTGCCGGTAAAGGCAATCGTCACTTCCGCGTTTTTAAAACTGAAACCGACCATCAAACCATTTCATCTGTTCAATTGTTGAATAATGATGAACGTCTTACTGAAATTGCCGGTATGCTCAGTGGAGCCCAGGTAACTGAAGCAGCACTTGAGAATGCAAGGCTTTTAATGGAAAATTAGAGTGATTTCATTTTTTTCGAGAATGATTCATCTTTTTTTATGCTTTTTTTGCTTTGTTCTATGATCAATAGTCTGTTAAGCCTCCATAGGTGCCTGATAATTAATTTGTTGAATTTCAAATTTTCAGGATGTTAAGAGCTTGGTTTTCCATTCTGAAGCTCCGGGATGATCCATCTAATATCTATTATCTAATCCCGAAGGGTCGGGGCTAACGATCTATTGTATGATGTTTACGTTTGTTAAATGTTTTGAAGTGTATTACCGGTAATGATTTGATATTACGACTATTGGCTTATTCTTATATAGATTTGATAAACAGAAGAGACTTCTTTTTTTCATTGCCCGTGAATTTGCCATATATTTGCAGATTGAAATAACAATGGTAATTTGTTTCCAGAGAAACAAAAAAACATTGTTCTGCGAGCTTTTGAATCAGAATATGAAATAGTTTTAAGAAGATATTTGTGGCATAACAAATATCTGTTTTTATAAAATGACCGACAGGTTCTATGCGGATTTAATAAACATTTTCGCATTAAAATAATTTTACCGTTATGGGAAATAATTTGTTAAAAGGAAAAAGAGGGATCATTTTCGGAGCTCTCAACGATATGTCAATAGCATGGAAAGTTGCTGAGATGGCTCACAACGAGGGGGCCACTTTTACTTTATCCAATACGCATGTTGCCTGCCGCATGGGGGAAGTCACCGAGTTGGCAAAAAAGACAGGATCGGAGTTGATTGCGGCAGATGCGACCAATGTGGCCGACCTTGAAAATGTGTTTAAACAATCGTCGGAAGTCCTGGGTGGTAAGATAGATTTTGTGCTGCATTCCATCGGAATGTCACTAAACGTCCGTAAAAAGCGGGTATATCATGATCTTGATTATAACTATCTTCAAAAAACGCTGGATATTTCAGCCATTTCGTTTCATAAAATGTTACAGGTGGCTTTCAAGCTCGACGTTATGAATGAATGGGGATCGGTTTTGGGCCTTTCTTATGTTGCTGCCCAACGTACTCTTTACGGATATAACGATATGGCTGATGCAAAGGCGCTTCTTGAGTCAATCGCACGCAGTTTTGGTTACATTTTTGGTCGCCAGAAGAAGGTTCGGATCAATACCATAAGCCAGTCACCAACAATTACCACTGCCGGAAGCGGTGTAAAAGGCATAGAGGGTCTTATAGATTTTTCCGATCGTATGTCACCTCTTGGAAATGCCGATGCCCATGATTGTGCGAATTATTGCATAACCATGTTCTCGGATTATACACGAAAAGTAACTATGCAGAATCTCTTTCATGATGGCGGTTTTTCAAATATGGGTATGAGTCTGAAGGCTATGAAGCAGTATAATAAAAGTTTTGACTCGGGCGATGTGGAAGATATGTATTGATCGTTAACAGAAATAATTAAGTTAATTTGTTGAGATTAGTATTAAGGTTTTGTCTTTACAATGACCAATAAAAAAGAGACGCAGAATTCTGCGTCTCTTTTTTATTTATAATCATTGGTAACCGAAAAATCTTTAGTTTTTAGAATAGATTGCTTCGTTTCACTACCAATGACAGATTTTTGTAATAAGCAAGAAATCAGTAAAA
>JBEPWN010000427.1:0-1786 GCA_041642395.1 Marinilabilia sp.
AACAGCACTGGCTGTAAAGTATTTTTCTAAAAACGCCCAAACTGTTGGCGGGGAGCCTTTTGAAGTAGATGACGCCTACCGTTCCCTGAAAAGTGGTAAAATTGAAAGCAATGAAACCACCAACACTATTGCCGATGGCCTCAAAACCCAGTTGGGCGATATTAACTTCCCCATAATCCAGGAGTTGCTGGAGGAAATAATACGTGTGGAAGAATCTGAAATAAGAGCAGCCATGAAATTGATATGGGAGCGGATGAAAATAGTTATTGAACCCTCCAGCGCCGTTGCATTTGCCGCATTATTAAGGGAAAAAGAGCGATTCAAAAATAAGAAAATAGGAATAATCATTTCCGGGGGAAATGTGGATCTTCAAAATTTGCCTTTTTGATTTGGGATCGAAATCATCATTTCCCATAAAATTTATCCGCGGCCCATTTTGATGGATTGTTGACAATGTATTTGGAAATATTTTGAAAGGCGCGATCATCCCGGATTATTATATCGTGGAATCGTGTTTGCCAGGCGAAATTAGGATCGGTTTTTCGGGCATTGATGGTGCAAATCCGTTTGTATTGGTTGATGATCACACCCAGGGTCACGGGTTTCCATTTTGGGTTTTTCCCGCCGGTAGAGACGCCCAAATTGGGCGTCTGTACGGATTTTGGATTCAATTTGGGCGTTTTTGCGGATTTTTGGTCCAATTTGGGCGTTTTTGCCGATTTGTGGTCCAAATCATCCCGCCCCGGGCATTCCCGGCCATCATCCCTTTTGTCAATGATCAATATCCCGTGAATATGATCGGCATGGCGATAAATTCGCCCAATTCCACAAATCAAAAATGGTTTGGGATTTCCATCCAATGATCGTGGGCAATTTTTCCGGGTTTGGATAAAATCATTTTCCCACCGATAATTTCCCCAAATGAACATTTCCGGTTCAGGGTGCAAATGGCCACAAAATACGCGGAATTCCATCCGTAATCCCAGGTTGGTAAACGTGCAGATGCAATACAATATTTATTGCGGAATTTCTTTGACATTATTATTCAGGAAAGGTGATGCGGAGTAAATTCTAAAATAGGGAATTCTAAGCAGGTTTTGTTAGAAATTTTTTGAGAATCGATTTTATTCAAAAGGACAAAAAGCAGGTCCGATCCATATCGTACCTTTTTCCGGTGAACAAAAGAAGTAGTATATTTAGCATCTTAAACCCTAAAAATATGCTTCATAAATTTTTGCTGACATTACTCCTGGTAATGTCTTCTTCGGCGTTTTTTGCCCAGGAAAATGACACTCTGAAAGAAAAAGATAATAAAAATGATAAATGGGATGTTTCCGATCCCTATACCGATGACTGGAACATTAAAGAAGTTCCGTTGAACACCAGTGAAGGTACCTGGATGAACCTTGACGTTAGTCCCGATGGTTCCAAAATAGTTTTTGACCTTCTGGGTGACATCTATATCATGCCGGTTTCCGGAGGGAATGCCACAGCTTTACGCAGCGGAATGGCTTACGAGGTGCAACCGAGATTCAGCCCAGACGGTTCAAAGATCTCCTTTACGAGTGATGCCGGTGGAGGTGATAATATCTGGATTATGGATGCTAACGGAGAAAATGCAAAACAGCTTACCAAAGAAGATTTCAGGCTTCTAAACAATGCGGTATGGAATGCTGATGGCAATTCAATAGTAGCTCGAAAACATTTTACCTCAGGGCGCTCTCTTGGAGCCGGGGAAATGTGGCAGTACCACCTTGGTGGCGAGGCAGGCCTTCAGCTAACCGAG
>JBEPWN010000427.1:1796-2958 GCA_041642395.1 Marinilabilia sp.
GAAGCGGAATGGCTTACGAGGTACAACCCAGATTCAGCCCAGACGGTTCAAAGATTTCCTTTACGAGTGATGCCGGTGGAGGTGATAATATCTGGATTATGGATGCTAACGGAGAAAATGCAAAACAGCTTACCAAAGAAGATTTCAGGCTTCTAAACAATGCGGTATGGAATGCTGATGGCAATTCAATAGTAGCCCGAAAACATTTTACCTCAGGGCGCTCTCTTGGAGCCGGGGAAATGTGGCAGTACCACCTTGGTGGCGAGGCAGGCCTTCAGCTAACCGAGCGTAAAAACGACCAGCAGGATGTAAACGAACCCAGTATTTCACCTGATGGCCGTTATTTGTACTACAGTGAAGACATGTACCCCGGCGGAATGTTTCAGTACAACAAGGATCCCAACAAACAGATCTACGTGATAAAACGTTACGATTTTGAAACCGGTGAAAATAAAATGGTAACCGGTGGCCCCGGGGGCGCAGCACGTCCGCAGGTTTCTCCTGACGGCGAAAAATTGGCTTTTGTAAAAAGAATAAGAACAAAAACGGTTTTATTTATTCACGACCTTAAAACCGGTGAAGAATGGCCGGTTTATGATGAACTCAGCAAAGACCAGCAGGAAGCCTGGGCAATTTTTGGGGTTTATCCCGGCTTTAGTTGGATGCCCAACAACGAAGAAATTGTAATATGGAGTGAAGGAAAGATCAACAACATTAATATAGAAAATTTTGAAAATGAAGTTATCCCTTTTGAAGTAGACACAGAAATTGAAATTGCCGAAAGCCATAGAGCCGAACACGAGGTTTTTTCAGAAGAATTCAACCCGAAAGTGATCCGCCATGCGGTGACTTCTCCCGATGGGAATACCCTGGTCTTTAATGCTGCAGGATTCCTCTGGAAAAAAGATCTTGCAAAAGGAAAAACTGAACGAATCACCAAAAGTGAAGCATTTGAATTTGAGCCCGCTTTTTCTCCAAATGGAAAACATATAGTTTACGTTTCCTGGAGCGATGAAGAAATGGGAGCAGTAATGCAAGTTGGCCTTAACGGCCGAAACCCTGAAAAACTTACTTCGGAAAAAGGTATCTACCGGAACCCATCTTTCTCAAACAATGGAGAAAATATTGTATTTGTAAAAGAAAGAGGCAACGGTGATCAGGG
>JBEPWN010000428.1:0-2951 GCA_041642395.1 Marinilabilia sp.
TTCTTTTTGGGGCGATGCCAAAAAGGACATCAATAAAAGAATCAAAAATTGGGCTGCTGACTTTTTCAGCAGCTAATTAAAGTTGAAAAATCAATTCATTTATTATTAACAATTAAATTTTAAGGATTATGAAACTGAAAATGTTTAGTATGATTGGCCTGTTCCTTTTCGGAACAATGGGTGTTTTTGCTCAAAGCAAAACAAATTCGTTTGAAGTAAAAGGCAATTGCGGAATGTGTGAAAAACGCATTGAAAAAGCAGCCGAATCGTTAAATGGAGTTACGGAAGCCGACTGGGATCTGGAAACAAAAATGGTAGAGGTGACCTATGATGCATCCATCGTGGATTTGAAGCAAATTCATAATGCCATTGCCAAAGCCGGTCACGATACACGCATGGCTAAAGCTCCGGATGAAGTTTACGAAAATCTGCCGGGATGTTGCAAATATGACCGTTCTGATGATAAAAAAGAAAAAGATGAGGATGAAATGAAAATGGAAGGTCACGACGATCACAAAGGTCACAATCATTAATCAAATCATTATCATTCTAATACAATAGACCGTTAGATTTTCAGATATAAGATTTAAGATGAATCGTATCCCGAATTCGGGATTGATAATCTGTTTATTGATGCAAATAGCTCGTAAATTTTAAATAATCAGACCTCATGTGATTACGAAAATTTAACGAAGTGTTGTCTAATAAACCTCACGTGCCAAAAAAAATCAAGGCATGTGGGGTTTTTATTTCTCCGCTGTTGTCAGGATAAAACAATCATCCAATCCAGTTGTTTCCTTTACAAAACACATTGATTATGAAAACAATGATTTCAAAAACAATGTTGCTGATACCGATGCTGGCATTTTTCACATTAGCTTCTTGTGGCTCGAAAAGCAGTGCAAGAAAATCAGAAAACCTTACTTCATCCGGACCCGCCTTTAATCCTGACATAGAAATACAACTCACCGCCCAACCCATTTCCATGCAACTTCTGACAGGACAAAAAACAAATGTTTTCCATTACCAGTCGGAATTGCTGAAAGGGGAATCATCCAATCTCACCGAAATTCCGGATTCCTACCTCGGCCCGATTATCCGGGTAAAGCAGGGACAAAAAATCAGAGTCATCTTCAAAAACAACCTTCCCCGCGAAAGCATCATTCACTGGCACGGATTGCATGTCCCCCCTGAAATGGACGGGCATCCCATGCATGCTGTCGAAACAGGTGAACAGTACATTTATGAATTTGAAGTGAATAACCGCCCCGGGACTTACTGGTTCCACCCACACCCCGATAAAATCACAGGTCCCCAGGTTTACAAAGGACTTGCAGGATTATTTATCATCGAAGACAACCGGACTGATCTTCCCACCGGAGAATATGAACGTCCAATTGTAATTCAGGACAGAACTTTTGATACAGAAAACCAGCTTGTATATCTGGAAGGAAACAGAATGGATATGATGCAGGGATTTCTGGGCAATCAGATCTTCATAAACGGTAAAGAGGAACAGGAATCCAGCGTGAAAAAAGCCACATATCGTTTTCGTGTTCTGAATGGCTCCAATTCCAGGATCTACAAACTGGCCTGGAGTGATGGATCAGACATTACAGTCATCGGAACTGATGGCGGATTGCTTGAAAAACCGGTAAACAAACCTTACCTGATGCTGGCATCCGGCGAGCGGGTAGAAATATGGAAAGACTTTTCATCCCAGCCCGCGGGTATGGAAATCACATTGAAAAGTCTTGCTTTCGAATCAGGAACTTCTATGGGAGGAGGAATGATGGACCGCATGGGCGGCCGAATGACACGTGAAAATACCGTTCCGGATAATGGCGAAGAAATTCCACTGTACACATTTCGTGTTTCGAACAATAACGGGGAATCACTTGACTTACCGCCAGAATTATCTGAAATTAAATCTATTGCTACTTCAGATGCGGTGAACAATAATGATCCACGAAGATTCCGCTTTTTCAATGAGCGTATGGACTGGGTTATTAATGGTGAAACTTTTGAAATGCATGAAGTGGCTGAATGGGAAAAGGTAAAACTCAATACCACAGAAATATGGAAGTTTATCAATGGTAATGACGGATCCGGCATGGGAATGATGCAGGATATGATGCAACTCCCCCACCCTGTTCATGTTCACGGGCTCCAATTTCAGATCATCGAACGAGATATCTCTGAAATGAGCAGAAATGTATGGAACAGTGTGAAAGATGGCTTTGTTGATGACGGGTGGCAGGATACATTCCTGTTGATGCCCGGCATGAAGGTAAATGTAATTATGAGGTTCAGGGACTTTACAGGTAAATATATCTATCACTGCCACAACCTCGAGCATGAAGACATGGGAATGATGCGCAATTTTGAAGTAATGCCATGAAAATTGTTGGTGTCAATAAAAAAATATAAACGCAAAGACGCAAAGGCGCAAAGTTTTTATTATAAGAGAGTATTAAAGTTGAATTATTACCTATTACAAGATTCAGTCATTGCAAGCAAAACCATCGCTGACTTTTCCGGAATACCGATAAATAAATAAAATCATTGGTATCCGATTAAAATATGAAGATTGCTTCACTACGTTCGCAATGACGGCATTTTACGAATTATTATTGGGAGTGAGGGTTTGTTTTTCGGCTGCTCCGAAAAACAAACCCTCACTCCCACCTCAAACTATAATAAAAGCATGTCATTGGTAGTAAAACGAAGCAATCTAAAAAAACCAGAAACTCAAAACTCTAATAATTTAAACACTAAAAATTTGGAGGAATTATTATGAAAAAGACAACATTGATCACAATCGTTTTTATGCTGACAGCTGTACTTACAGCAAGTGCCCAAAAGGATAAAAAGGATGACAAGAAAATGATGCAACAGGAAATGATGCAACAGGAAATGTCATCGCCGCAAATGATGCAAATGAGAGGGCA
>JBEPWN010000429.1:0-2935 GCA_041642395.1 Marinilabilia sp.
TGTTTTATATTTTCGGCATTCTATTCATATGGATGTTAACCTGGCTTTTCAGTGAGCCAATCAATAAACTTGAAGAGGATCATGAGTTGATGGAACAAGAAAAACTCGGCGCCGTCTTTACAGATCGAAGGGAAGCACGACGGAGATTGATCAATCTCATTTTTATCCTGGGAATTTCAATGATCTTGTTGGCAAGTTCAATAAAATACCTATTTGAATCTCAATCACTTAATCAAACAGGTTTTCCTGGCCTCTTGATCGTACTCATACTTTATTTCTCAGCTGGATTTGTTTTTCTATCAATTAATCAATATGCCATTATGAAAGCATATTGGTACATAAATGACATTTCAGTCAGCCCAGATTTATTAAACAGGTGGATTTTTTATTCAATTTTATTTATCATTTTTGTAATTCTAATAATTATCTTTTTACCAAAGAATTTTGATTTTGAATTAGGTCAGCTCATAGAATTAATATTTAGCGTATCCATGTATTTATTCACGCTGATTCAATTTATCATCATTTTCCCGATTATTTTCATTCTTACACTTATCACATCACTTTTTTCCGGGGAGCCAATCCAGGGCCAAATACAAGAACAGGTCCAGGAATATGTTCCAGCCTTCACACAACCAAGTGCCCAAACTCCCTGGCTGGAATTAATTAAAACAATACTTTTCTGGTTGGTGTTTTTACTGACGATTTTCTTTGCAGTTCGTTTTTACATCAATAACAATTTGCGAATAAAATCCATTTTTGATCATATTCATCTCACTGGTTGGATGAGAGATTTCTGGAATTGGCTGAAGGAAGCATTCTTCAATATTAAACGGGAAGCAACCAAAAATTATAAGATAGGAATAGAAAGTATCCAAAAATATTTCAAAGAAAGCCGGAGAACCTTCTCCAATTTGACGGGAATCGTTCGAAAAATTCCCCCTCGCCAGGAAATTATTTTGACTTATATAGAATGGGTTCAATGGAATCATGAATTGGGATTAAAGCGTAAAAAGTCACAAACCCCTCTTGAATTCGCGCAAATTTACAATCAATACAACGATGAAACATCAGGATTGGTCAATACCTTTACAGATACCTTTATCGCTGCCAGGTACTCTACCCATCCAATTAATGAGCAACAGGCTCAAGAAGCACGAAGGTTGTTGGGAAAATTAAAGGAAGCTTTTAAGCAGAAACAAGAAATACGAGAAACCCACAGTGAATGAAGAACTTGAGATAAACCTCGAACTTCGGATATGGGTACTGCCCCTCGCTACAGGACTTTTACTTCTCCTTGCATTGACATTTCCCTACAAGGGTTGGTGGATCGTGTTAATTGCATTGGGCTTGTCATTTTTGTTCAGTTCCTTATCCATGCATAACATGAAAGATAATCTCACGATCGTGAGAGAGATGAGATTTAATTTCGCTAAGGTCGGTGATGTTCTTGAAGACCGAATTACAGTTCACAATAACAGTTCATTTCCAACAATTTGGCTTGAGATCACAGACCTAACGAATATTCCAGGAACTAAAAAGTCTATTGGAACCAGTATTGATCCAAATAATACGTTCACATGGCGAAAAAGACATTTGTGCACACGAAGAGGTTTATATAAACTAGGACCTACAAGAATTCAAACCTCAGATTTATTCGGTTTCTACAAACTATCAATTCATAATCCAGCTGAAGCCAATATCCTGATCACACCACCTGTCGTTCCATTACCTCAAATTGAGGTCGCGAGCGGCGGTCGTACTGGTGATGGTCGTGCAGATAAAAGCCTTATAGAGCAATCCATTGCCGTGAGCACAATCAGAGATTACCAACCCCAGGATCCTCTTCGATATATCCATTGGCCAATCACAGCTAAGAGAAATATATTGAGTTCTCGAGTTTTTGAGAACACACCAACCGGAAATTGGTGGATCATCCAGGATATGTATGGACCAGTGCAATGTGGTACAGAAATCAATAACACTCTTGAGGTGGGCATCATTTTATCAGCATCATTGGCAATAAAGGGAATTCGTGATCAACAAGCTGTAGGGCTAATTGCTAATGACGATAGGCACACATGGATCTCGCCACAGCATGCAAGTGATCAGTCGATGAAAATTATGCGCGCCCTGGCACTTAGTGAAGCAGGCAGCCTATCACTAAAAGATCTCCTTCGGAAGTCGATAAGTCTCTTCAAACAAAAGGCGAGCCTAATCATCATAACCCCTGATGTTTCAATGGACTGGTGGAGTCCATTGGTTTCGTTGAAGGCTAAAGGATTAATCCCCACACTTCTCGTCTTTGACCCAAAAAGCTATGGTGCTAAAGAAGATTCCAAAAAAGTTTTGGAAGAATTAAAAAATGCAAATATAAATGCATTTTCCATCAAATCAGAAATGTTCAAAGAACATGTGGAGGTAAAAGAAAATCCATTGTGGGAATGGCGAGAGCTTGGAACGGGAAAAGCTGTTCCAATAAAGAAACCAAAGGATCTTTCCTGGAAGAGATTAAGATGAGATCAGAAACTTTTCCCTTTTTGGGCAGATATCATCTTGGATGGGCAATTTTTTGGGCATTAGCGATGATGCTTGTTTTTGCTTTAGCCACTGGAATGGATGAAGCCATTCGTAATTTCCCCCTCACCTGGATGTTTCCATTTGGATTAGCTGCCTTATTTTTGGGCTGGTTTTTATCAGGATTGAACCGCCGTCCAAGAATATTATTTATAAGCGGGTTGTTGATTGGTTTGCTGCTTATGATAATAATAAATTCTGGTGCCTATCGAAACCTGTTCTTTACTTTTGTTCAAATATTTCGGCTGGACAGACTTTTTGAACCTTTCAAGCGATATCCTGTTAACTCTGAGTTACTTATTTACTTTCTTCAAAGCACATTAATAAATCTTTACACTATTGGCGAACAAATCTTTAC
>JBEPWN010000430.1:0-2932 GCA_041642395.1 Marinilabilia sp.
TCCTTTTGTCGTAATTCGGAAGTTCATAATTCAAATTAATTGTTGTCTGGAAAAACAGACTTCATGACCGGATAGATGCCCACTCATATCCTTATTCTGAGTTGATTTCCGGATCGTAATACAATTCACAATTATTTCAAAAATCATTCCTGCTTAGTCGTTTCAGATAAAAAAATGGTTTCTCCTTCGCGTTGCATCTCCAGATTAAAGGTAGTACAAACAACCTGCAATACAAAATCCAGGGAGTTTTCACTAAAGCGCGCTGTAAGCCTTTCATTGGCCATGGTGCTGTCTGACATCTGAATATTCACATTATAGACCCGCTCCAGCGTTTCTGCAACATCATTGAGGGGTGTTTCATTAAAATTGATCTTCCGGGTAATCCAGGCCAGCAGGTTGGGATCGGTTGATGACTTTACAGTCAACTCACCGGATGATTTTTCAAACAAAGCAGTTTGTCCCTTATTCACAACCACCAGATCACCGGAGGCAAACGGCAATACTTCTACCCGTCCGTCTGTTACAGCGACTTCTGTAATATCCAGATTGGGATAGGCCCTCACATTAAAACTGGTGCCGGTAACCCGGATGACAACATCACCGGTATGTATCATAAAAGGCCACTCGCGGTTTCCTTCAACTTTGAAAAACCCTTCACCTGTCAGTTTTACCATTCGTTCATTTTCATCAAACGGTTGCTCACAGGTAAACTTTGATCCGGAATTAAGGATCACAGAACTTCCATCACTCAAAACCATTTCTTCATGATCGGAATTCGATACAATCAACGAAGATTTACTCTGCTGAAAGGGTGCTAACAAAATCCAGCCAAGCCCTAACACCAATATCACTGAAGCAGCGATGACGCTGAAAATTCCCGGATGTGAAATATAACGATAACGCTTTTTTTCAACCGGCTCATCATCTACTGTAAAGCGATGCACACGATTCCAGGCTGAGGAGGTATCGATATTTTCGATCAACAAAGCATCATTTGCCTTATTCCAGGTATTTTGAATATTCTTCCATTCCTCGCGATTGGCTTCATCAGAATTCAACCACTGCTCAAACAGTCCACGGTCTATTTCATCAGATTCACCACTCAGTATACGTGCTGCCAGCTCCCAGTCAATATGTAATTTATCGTCAGACATCTCTAGTTGTTGTTTTTTTCGTGTTTTGAAATATTTTTTCTGTGAGAACCCTTGTCCCATCCGGGATTAAATGTCTCCCTCAGTGTTTTTAATGATTTTCCCATCTGCGCCTCCACTGTCTTAACTGAAATTCGGAGGGCTGATGCAATTTCTTTGTATTTTAATCCGTCAAAACGGGCCATCTTAAAGATCTTCTGCCGTTGTGGGGGCATTTCCTCAATGGCTGAAGTTAATTTTTCCATCAGTTCCTCGTCAAAAGAATCATCTTCAGAAGAAGCAATATTAAATTGATCCTCAACAGACAAATGGGGCCGCTGTCGTTTCAGTTCGTTAATACATCCGTTACGGACAGCTACCATTAAATAGCTTTTCAGAGATCTTATTTTCAATGTTTTTCGCTTCTCCCAATACTTTATGAATACCATCTGAACAACGTTCTCTGCTTCCTGACGGTCCTTTAAATACCGGAAGGCATAAGTTACCAAGCGGGCATACCACGAACGGAACAGTTGTTCAAAAGCCTGTTCATCACCCTTTGCTATGAGTCGTATGATTTCCTTTTCCGTTCGTGGTGATTTCATATTTTACCCTCTGTTTTCCTTTAAAGGATCTGCTGTAAGTTTTACTTAAGTTATAAATATGACATCAAAAATTCAAAAAACCCTTACCCGTTAATCATCTTTTTTATCATTCCCAATTTACACAATAGATCGTAAGTCCCGACCCGGGATTAGATGTTAGATGAATCGTATGACACCAAGAACCTTCATTTCAACAAAAACATCCAATAATACTTAAACATTTGATTCAAAATTCTTTGCAAAAGTTTAACGAACTATTGTATTTACAATATACTATTGTCCGGAAAAATTTATTTCTTGGAAAAAGATTGCTTCGCGATGCTCGCAATGACGCTGTTCAATAGGTCCCACGTGGTGTGGAGGGGGTTGATTTTCGGCCTTGCCGAAAATCAACCCCCTCCACACCTTCAAATCCTGCAAAGCCCCGTCATTGCGAACGTAGTGAAGCAATCTAAATCTTTTAACCGGACACCAGTGAATTACAATATACTTTAATTCAACTTCACGCATTTAAACAAGAGGAGAAACTCTTAACAATTACAATAATAAAAAAAAGCTTAAGCAACCCGAAAAAAACAAACCTAACCATCCCCGAAACACAGCATTATTTACTTATTGTCAATGAATTGAACCTAAAAAACTTTGCGTCATTACGTCTCTCAGAATCCGTAGCTTCAGCGAAGGATTACTCTGCGTTTAGGCTTTTTTTAACGAACAATTGCATTTACAATATACTTAAAACATCTTTTTATATCTTCGTAAAATAGAATTAAAATAAACTACTTTTGAATAGTGTTAACCGGAAACATTGATGTCTCGTAAAAAAATAAAATTCATGTCGAAAGCAAAAGCCTGGATCATTTCATTACGTCTCAGAACTCTGCCTCTGGCTTTGTCCACAATATTTATGGGGTCCTTACTGGCTGCCCAACAGAATGCTTTTCATATGCCGGTGCTGGTATGGGCATCAATCACTACCCTGTTTTTACAAATACTATCTAATCTGGCCAACGATTACGGAGATGCAGTGTCGGGTGCCGATAACGAAGAACGGCAGGGGCCTCAGCGGATGATCCAAAGTGGGATCATCACTTTGCAACAGATGAAGCGGGCCATCATTCTTACTTCAGCACTGACTTTAATATCGGGCGTCATCCTCATTTTCGTTTCACTCAGAGGTCAACACCTGTATGCCTT
>JBEPWN010000431.1:0-2908 GCA_041642395.1 Marinilabilia sp.
ACCACTGCTGTGGCTAAAAAAGTTTTGGGGACCTTTTTTCTACCATACGATCGCCCCACTCCGGGGGCTGCAAGAATATTGCTCAAATATATTGTTGGCTCTATAAAAATTAATATCGAAAAATTAAACTACAGCCTTTATCTAACATCTAAAAATCTAACGGTCTATTGTAATAATTCACATCTCTTTTTGTCCGGCCGGGTGTTGAATTTATATTAATTTTGCATCATTATATTATTAACAGCATTGGATTATGAAATTGAAAATAACCCTTAATGAATACTGGGTTTTGTTGGCTCGCTTTGCCATTATTATGGGTCTTTATACATTTTGCCGGATTGCATTTTACTGGTTCAATTCCGATTTATTCGATAATTTAACATTGAGTGGTTTTCTGAATTTGATGGCCGGGGGGATGCGGTTTGATTTAAGTGTTTTATTATATATCAATTCTCTATACCTTTTATTATTCCTTCTTCCTTTCCGGATTAAGTTTCGCAAATGGTATCGCCAGAGTCTGAAATGGATATTTGTCATTACTAATGGTCTTGGTCTGGCAATCAATGTTTCTGATATGATTTATTACCGGTTTACGCTTAAACGCACCACCGCAAGTGTTTTCAAAATATTCAGCAATGAGGAAAACATGTTTCTGTTGTGGCAGCGTTTTTTGATTGATTACTGGTATGCAGCATTATTCTGGGTAGTTCTGATGGCATTTATGGTTTGGGGATACAGTCGATTTAAACCGAAACCGTTTGCTTTCGTTGCATGGTGGAAATACAGTCTTTTGGCAACGGCTATTTTTTTGTTGGCCGGTGGACTCTCAATAGCGGGAATGCGGGGTGGATTCAGGCATAGCACACGTCCTATAAATATTAGTAATTCAGCCAGATATGTTGAAAGGCCGGAGGAGGTTGCTATAGTTTTAAATACTCCATTTTCTATTCTGCGTACATTTGGGAAAACTGTTTTCGAACCGGTAAATTATTTTGGCGAAGAGGAGCTTACTGATATCTATAATCCTGTTCATGAGCAAAAAAAATCGGCATCTTCTTCCGGGCTTACCTCTGTTGGTTCGCGTCCTAATATTGTTTTAATCATTCTGGAAAGTTTCGGTCGGGAGCACATTGGTTCGTTGAATCCACATCTTGAAGGGGGAGAATATAAAGGATATACGCCCTTTCTGGATAGTCTTATCCACCAGTCCCTGGCTTTTGACCGGGCCTATGCCAACGGGCGGAAATCGATTGATGCAATGCCTTCCATTGTTGCATCTGTCCCTTCACTGATTCAACCCTATATTGTTTCAGAATATGCCAACAACCGGATCAATGGTCTGGCCGGCCTATTGGGTAATATCGGCTACGAGACAGCTTTTTATCACGGAGCACCTAATGGGTCGATGGGTTTTATGGCTTTTACCAAAATGGCGGGCTATCAGCAGTATCTTGGGAAAAATGAATATGGCAATGATGATGACTATGATGGGATGTGGGGGATATGGGATGAACCATTCTTTCAATTTTTTGCCAATGATATGAGCCGTTTGGAAGAGCCCTTTTTTACAACTCTTTTTTCGGTCTCTTCGCATCATCCTTTTGCTGTTCCTGTTAAGTATGAAGGTAAATTTCCGGATGGTCCCCTGCCACTTCATAAAGCGATGGGCTATTCTGATATGGCACTGAAATATTTTTTTGAAACAGTTTCAAAGACTCCCTGGTATGACAATACCTTGTTCATTATAACAGCCGATCATTGTACGGTGCCTTTTCATGATGAGTATAAAACTCAAGCCGAAGGATTTGCTGTTCCATTGTTGTTTTTTAAGCCGGATGAAATCATTGCAAAAATGGATCACGGGCTGGCCCAACAAGCTGATATTCTTCCCACCGTATTGTCGTTTGTTGATTATCCATATCCTTATGTGGCTTTTGGAAATGATTTATTTGCAACTGATGTACAAAACAGATTCGTGGTAAACTATTCAAACCAATCTTATCAGTTTATGCATGAAAATCATCTGTTATCTTTTGATGGAAATGATGTTACAGCTATTTATGACCTGGCTGCCGACCCGTTTGAGAAAAATGATTTAAAAGGTAAAGTTGATCTCCCGGATACAGAACGATTGATGAAAGCTGTTATTCAGCAATACATCACCCGGATGATCAATGATGATCTTTCTGTGAAAACAGAATAAGATTGTTTTTCAATATCAATAGTCCGTTAAAAAAGACACTTCTTTTTCTATTCAAGCCTATATGGGTCTGTCGGAAAAATATGTCAGTTTTGTTCTCAATTTATCATAATTGATACATCAGTTACCATTATCTATCCGAAATTCTTTGGAAAAAGCATAGCCATTGACTTCATGAAAATATGCTGTTAAACGATGATTTTATGCCATTGTTCAAAAAAAAATGCATTTTGAAGTATTTTTTATGGGTTTGAATTTGGTAACCACCAAAAACCGTCTATATTTGTGACTAGAAGATTGGAAAACCTATTTGTTAACCCTAAAATTAATTTTTATTATGAACAAAGCTCAATTAATTGAAGCAATCGCTGGTGAATCAGGATTGACTAAAGCCGATGCAAAAAAAGCGTTGGATGGTTTTATTAAAGTAACTGGTGATGCATTGCAAAAGGGAGACCGGATTGCATTGGTCGGATTTGGTTCTTTCTCTATTTCTGAAAGAAGCGCCCGCACAGGCAGAAACCCTCAAACCGGTAAGGAAATTCAAATTCCTGCTAAAAAAGTGGTTAAATTCAAAGCTGGTAGTGAGCTCACCGACGCTGTGAATTAATTCTTTTTTGGTCAAAAAGAATAAGAAGAGGGTATTTCAGTTAAATGAGATACCCTCTTTTATTGTTTTTCACTATTGTCCGAAGAAATTTATTTTTT
>JBEPWN010000432.1:0-2900 GCA_041642395.1 Marinilabilia sp.
CTTTGTGTTTGTAAGGCATTGTAAATGAGTCGCCGTCATCGATTGAAACATTGGCATATCGCATGGGAATATAATCGGCAGCCAGAAAAAACTGGAACGGCCCGCCCAGTAAAGAAACAGCTGTTCCAAGTCCGCTTTCGCCCTTTATTCGTTTGCTGTAATTTAAATTCAACGCCATAAAACTATATGGCTGAATGTTCATAGAAAGATTCAAATCCTGCCGGTAATTGTGTTTTTGAAATGTACTGCGCGACAAAAGCCCGAATGACACTGAAGGAGTCCATATGTAAGATGCTCCCACATATAAAGACGGAGTGAGGGGGATGTTAAATTTTTCATGGGTAAGATCATATTCAATCACCGTTTCAATGGAATCAATGATATCGTCGAAAGCCTGTTCAATTTGATTATCATCAGTTCCTTCCACACTAATGCCATCAAATGCATAGCTGCCGTCAAAAGACAAACTATTGAGGTCGTTTTTAAATTTCACATAACCAAGGTTGGTAAAAGCCGCTGAGAATGTCCACGCTTCATCGTGTTCATAAACAGTTCCAAAATCGAAAGCCATTCCCCCATTCTGAAATGAAGTGAAATATTCTGATGTCTCATCACTGGTCAAATCCCTTCCGGAAATATTCTCCGGAAAATTTCCGGGTTCACCTTCTTCCACCTCAAGGGGAGCAGAGGTATGAATGGTTCCATCCACAATTAAGTCCCATTGGGTGCGGGAAGTATTAATCTGGAACTGATCAATCGTGCTAAAGCCTCCGGCAATTCCAAAAAGCGGTTTGAATTTTAGGCCGAAAGTAAACCGGTCATTCCACTCACGGCTGTAGCCAAAGGCCAGTTCGTGATAAGCTATATGTTTCATTCCGAAAGATGAAAAATTAAAACTCTGACCATCGGGAAATCCTGATTCAGAAATTTTGAGAAGATCAGATGGCATCCCTGTTTGCATAACGCTTTTTACGGCCATGGTAAAGGACAGATAATCGCGTCCCGACCGGAATCCCAATCCAAAAACATCCACATCAGCATAATTATTGATGTTCGCCGCCTTGCCCAGGGAATTGTAAAGATCATCATAATTAAACCGCTGACTGAGAGGTGTGATCCACTCACTCCCATGCTCCTGAAAGACATCATCAAATGCCAGATCGCTTTGAAACAACAGACTGGCAGATGGGAAAGCAAAAAAACCATTGGCCCGGGGCTGTATAGCCGGATTCATTTGAGACGATTGCGGTATGGTTTCCATAAAATAGAGTCCCATGGGATTTTGACCCTTGGCCTGGAATACAACCAGAATAAGCACAGCAGCAATTGATATATAGTATTTGATCTTCATTGTAATTTATATTTTCGAAGGGTACTTTAAATCTCGGGATTATTAAAATGCAGGAATTTTTCCTGCTGCATCGAAAGAAACAACTGCCCTGAAATCCATGCTTTCGTAAATTTTTACATAATCATTATCCAGGGTTCCTATTTCCATACTCATAATGATGTTACTGGCCTTCTCATCAAGAAACCTGTTAATCTGATCGCCTGATACAGTCACTTTGAACTCTGTATGCTCAGCATCCTGTACAAAGCCTGTTTCGTCGGGTTGTCCGGACTTAATGATATCCACCCGGCCATCCAGCAAATCATCAATTTTATTGCCGTTTGCATCGATTACCCAGGCAGTTGCTGAGATTTCAAGAGGCATTCGGCTGTAAAAATCAAAATACACATTAAATTCCTCCAATTCGCGGGCATCATCCTCACTGTCGCCCATCATATCAACAAAATTAAAATCAATCGTGTCCTGCCGGCTGTACATACTTGTTTTAAACCATGCCGGCAACAGAATCTTTAATTTTCCGATCAGATTGTTTTCGGGCCCCATGAAGTTGAGTTGTTCGGTATTCCCATCGGGATTAGACATTGATATGACATCAAAAATCATTTCACTGGGATAGGAATTCCCGATATCCACGATGTTATCTGAGTTTTCTTTGCTGATATCAAAATGTAGCTCTGTTGGTTCCACAGGATCGCCATAAGTGGCAGCGTCCAAAGACAAATCTATATATTCATTTCCATCAACCCTCAAAACATCAATTAATGTTCCACCTGACGTATAGAACCGCATATTATCGGTTCTCACATTAAAAGGTGTTCCAATTTCATTGGTGACATCCAGTTCAATGCTAATGTCAAAAAATTCTACTTCATCGATCAAATCGAGTTCATCAAACACATCAAAAGTAAGCTGTTCGTTGAGCTTGGATGATTGCTGCTGTCCAAAATACCCAAATGCCATACCCGGAACCATATCGGTCAATGAAAAATTAAGCTCAGCGCTGCCGACTGCAATTGTGGACAAATCAAGGATGGTGACCACCGATATATAACTTGAATCGGCGGCCTGACTAAATTCCACCTCTTTCTCTGCCAGATTCTCGTTAATGGAAAACATATAATTATTCACATCTGCATCAAAAAAATATTGAAGCGGACTTCCATTTTCTTCGACTTCCGGAATTGTAACAGTTATTTGTCCGATAGTTCCTGGCGGAAGACTGATTTCTGCACTGAGATTTCCGGCTACCATGTTAAGACTGTCATAGCGAACATCATTCCGATGGTTGAGCCTTATCTTTTCAGTAAACTTAAACACTCCGCTTGCTTTCAACTCAGGAGAACCAGAAGAGCCGGTAGGTGAATAACTCCATGTCTCTGAAATATCAGGCAGTGAAACCAATGTCTCCCAGGGAATATCAATTTCCTGTAAATAGGAAGCATAAATCAATCCATCCTCATCAATGTAAATATGCTCATTATCAATATCGTCAAGCAGGTCTGCCATTTTGTACGTAATCTCACCTGCCGGCGCTGCAAATTCTATTCTT
>JBEPWN010000433.1:0-2884 GCA_041642395.1 Marinilabilia sp.
CGGAATGATTCATATATGTCACTCCGGTCAGCGCGAATGGAGAAACATCCAAGACGTGACAGGAATTTTCTGGATGAAAGTTGCTCTTCCAGCATCATGGCATGGAATTTCTTTTTCCACAAGTGGTGGTTCAGATGGTACATGAAAAGACCATCCCACCAGGAGAAATGATTGCTGACAATGATTAAGGATGTTTCGGGTGGTTGAATATCGCCTTCAATAAACAGTTTTCTGAAATGCCAGTGAATCATCAGTTTGGAGTAATTCCTGAAAAACCAATCAAATAAAAAATGGTGTGAGGCTTTGATCATAGTCCTGCTGTTTGGTCGATGAGGTTGAGCAATACAAAAAAGATAATTTGTGCTGTTAGTAATTTTTCTGCAACAGGATTGTTGTAATTTATCTTCAGCCCTTTGAAGATTCCCAGAAAAAGAGTTGAAATTAAGAACCAGGCAAGATAATTCTGAACGGGGATGGTCTGGCCGGACCAGTTCCACATATCAGTCGCCATGGCTACGGGTTCCAGAAATGCATCATAACCTGTCATAATTATTGCCCCCAGCATCAGTTGGGTAAGGGTCTTTAATCGGGTATGGCCAACAATCTGTGATACAATATAAATAAGCATCCACCAGTTAAGTCCAATAAGAAAAGGTGTATTAAATATTCCCGGTCCCAGGGTGTTTCCGTAATAGTACTGACCGAAAATATGGCCGGTGTTTGTTCCAATTGCTTCAATAGAAAAACCACCCAGTACAACCACCAGGGATGCTATTATAAAGCGTCCGTTCCAGGGGCGGTGAAAAAAAAACATCAGGACCAAAGATAGAAGAATCGATATTCCGATGAGCTCCCGGAATAAACCTCGCGTCAAGGGAATGGCAAAGCCAATTACTCCCACTGCATAATAGATGAACCAGAACCGGTTTATTTTTTGCTTGGTCAGGTGTTTTTTCAGAAAGAGGGCTGTTGTTTGTTTCATGATCGTTCAATTTCTTTGGCAACAATGGCTGCCGATGCCAGGCAAAGGGGTATTCCGCCACCGGGATGCACTGTTCCACCGGTAAAGTAAAGGTTTTTGTATTTTTTTGAGTGATTGCTGTGCCTCAGAAAGGCCGAACGTATGGAATTTGAATTGTTGCCATACAATGCCCCTTTATATGATCCGGTAACATCCTGAAGCGTCCGGGGTGTGGTCACTTCTTCGAAAAGGATATGTGGGGTCGGATCTATTTTCAAAACGCGTTTTATTTTTTCAATGATGATTTTACGTGCCTGGTCTTTAAGTAATTCCTGATTGTCCTTGCTGATGGCAGGAACATTGATCATTACAAACCAGTTTTCGCATCCCGCCGGTGCATCTGCCTTTACAATTTTTGAGCTGATAAAAAGGTAAACGGTAGGATCCCTGAAAAGTTCCCCTTGTTCAAACAATGCTGCAAATTCTTCGCGATAATGAGCGGAGAACAGAATGTTATGAACGTCAGTATCCGGAAATTCACGGCCCATTCCCCAGTAGAAGATCAGTGCTGAGGACGATAAATCCGGTTTTTTTACCGAAAAAGGTGATTTTAATTCGCTGGCAACGCCTTGGTAGAAGGTATTAATATCTAAATCCGAGATGACCGCATCTCCAAAAAACTCTTCTTTGCGGGTTTTTACCCCCGAAATGCTGTTTTTGTCTCTCAGAAGACCGGTTACTTCACTGCCAAATCTGAATTTAACTCCCAGTTCGAGTGCTTTCTGATAAATGTTTTCGACAATGCTGTACATGCCCTTTTCAGGAAAAAAAGCCCCGGTATTGTGTTCCAGGTGAGAAATAACATTTAGCACAGAAGAGGCAAGATACGGAGAGGAGCCATTGTAGGTCGCGTAGCGGTCAAACAATTGCACCACGTGAGGACTGCGAAAACTGTGGCTGTTTTCTGAGTGCATGGTTTGCAGCGGATTAATATGCAGAAGTGGCTTAAATTTCTTCCAGTCCGTTTGTCGTAAAATCCTGAACATGCGCTTCACAGGGTTGAAAATAAAAAGATCTGCCGAGGCTTCGTATCGTTTGCGTGAGATTTCGAGATAACGGAGCACCGATTGAGCCGGCTCTCCTGTTTGATGTTCTATTTCATCAGCAAAATCGACAGGATTTTCATATGCATTTATGCGGGTGCCGTCTTCATAAAAATATTTGCATACCGTTTCCAGCTTTTTGTATTTGACTCCCTTATCTTGATTTTGTATGTCGTTTTGAAGCAATTCATTCACCATTTGGGGCAGTGTAAAAAGAGATGGCCCTGTGTCGAAACGGAATCCCGCTCTTTGGATCTGACCAATTTTTCCACCCGGCAGGTTATTCTTTTCCAGAACGGTAACATTGTGACCAATGGCTGCAAGTCTGACAGCTGTTGCCATTCCGCCAATACCGGCTCCAATAACAATGCAATGTTTTTGTTTTGATATTTTCATTAAAGCTTAAACAAAAATGAAGATTATATGTTTTGAATATAGTTATTTGCTTTTAGATTTTATATTTATTTGACAGCTAAATGAGCAAAATTCTGATAACAGGAACCGGCCTTGGCGGATTAGCCACTGCTTTGAGACTTACTTCCAAAGGGCATGAAGTGGTGATGGTTGAAAAATATCATCAGGCTGGTGGCAGGCTTAACAGGCTTGTCAAAGATGGTTTTACCTTTGATATGGGACCATCGTTTTTCAGTATGAGTTACGAATTTCATGAGTTGGCCGATTCATGTAACTGGAAAATGCCCTTTGAATTTCAGGAACTGGATCCACTCTATGCCGTTAATTTTGCCGATACCGGACGGACTTTCAAAATATATAAAGACGCCCGGAAACTGGCTGAAGAATTTGAAGGAATTGAACCGGA
>JBEPWN010000434.1:0-2883 GCA_041642395.1 Marinilabilia sp.
TGAATTTAATGTGGATGGCATATTTCTGGATTATCTACACTGGCATGCTCAATTTGAAACGACTGATCCTATATTGCCGGAGACCTGTTTTTGCAACAGGTGCACGGATATGTTTGAGGGCCATCTGAGGAATGGTATTCCGGGTTCCGGCATACCTGAAAAAGCCGCATGGATTCTGGATAATGCAGATGATGAATGGAGGAGTTGGAGAAACAGCATATTAAACGGCTGGGTAAAGGATATGGGAGACATTGTTAAAAAGAGCAGACCAGACGCATTACTAGGGGTCTTTTATGCTTCCTGGTATCCGGCAGATCATGATTCGGCACTTTACCGTAACCTTGGAATCGATGTGCCAACGCTTGCTGATCTTGCTGATGTTTTATCGCCGATGCTTTTTCATAAGATGAAAGGGAGGCCTGTTGAATGGGTCGGAGAATATGTTGAATGGCTGGATGATCTTACAGGCGCCGGCGAAAGGGGTGCCCCGCTGATCTGGCCCATAGTTCAATCCCATAACAATCCTGTTGTTGTCACCGCGCATGAATTCCGGCAGGTTATGCTGGAAGGTTCCAGGCATCCCTCATCTGGTATTATGATGTTTTCAGACCAGTCTCTTCTGCAGGATCCGGAAAAAATTGATGTGATGAAAGAAATTTATTTGTCTGATAGGTAATGATTTATTTTCTGTACGAATGAAACGGCCATGATATTTTTTATTATGAGAGAGCGTAGCGGTTTCATTCGTTCTTAAATTTATAATTATTTTTCAATCAGAGAATTGCAAAATTTTATACGGATGAAGAATAGGATATTTTATTTTATCGTTTTTGTATTGCTGTTTATTTTAGTTGTTGGTGAAAAAACCAAAGCACAAGAAAATGTCAATCAACGTGCTAAATGGTTTACTGATGCCCGCTTTGGTATGTTCATTCACTGGGGTATATATAGTGGTGCAGAGGGTATCTGGAAAGGAGAAAAGCTACGCCATGCTAATAACTATGCTGAATGGATATACTATAGAAACCGGATAGATAAAGATGAATATGCCTCTGTTTTGGATCGTTTCAAATGGGAGGACATTAATCCTGAAGAATGGGTTGTTTTGGCGAAAAAGGCCGGCATGAAGTATGTGACTTTTACCGCAAAACATCATGATGGTTTTGCATTGTGGGATAGCAAGGTGAATAACTATGATCTGGGAGATTATACATCACCTAAACGGGACATTGTAAAAGAATTGGCCGAAGCATGTGCAAAGCATGACATGAGATTGGGTTTGTACTATTCTCATTGGGTTGATTGGGAACATCCCTATGGATGGGACCACTCGAAAGAAATTTATGGTATTTCTGAAGAACAATATGATGAATACTGGCAAAACAAAGTAATTCCTCAAATGAGAGAGTTGCTATCCAATTATGGTGAAATAAGTATGATTTGGTTTGATATGTGGCTTCATCATTCCGATGCCATTGTAACAAAAAAACAACTTTTACAACTAAAAGGATTGATTAGTGCGTATCAACCAAATTGCTTAATTAATTCACGTTTAGGACTTTCTATTCAAGAAGATGGTGATATTGACTTCAAGACATTGGGAGATAATTAATTGGGTGAGACCAAAGAGGATTTTCCCTGGCAAACACCTGCAACGGTGGCTCACTCCTGGGGATTTAGTGCGCTGGAAAATCAATGGAAATCGACATCTACCATGTTGAGGTCGCTTGTTGAGAATGTTAGTTTGAACGGGAATATGATCTTGAATATCGGACCTCGTGCCAATGGTGCTGTTCCCTATGAAATATCACAGCGCCTGGAAGAAATGGGACAATGGCTTTTGGTAAATGGAAGTTCAATATATGGCGCGCAGGCATTCGATTTGGACAAAAACATGCATGATTGGGCGTAAATGATTGATTTTTAAAGCCATAATAAGTGGATAGCGATGATGCCATTGCTTTTGCAGAAATAAATTATCATTCTCAAAAAAAGGTAGAATACAGGATATTTGAGCATTGTAAAACTGAAAACTGCACCAGATGGCAACGAGTCAGGACGCTAAAAAAAACACTACAAAACTAACCGCTCCACCCATTTCGTCCCACTCATTCTGGTCTCCTCTGCACTGCGAAACATCATCCAAAGCTCAACTGGTTTTCGGGATAGAGGAAAAGGCAGTAAAACATGTCCCTGGTGCCGTTTTACAGTGGTGATCTGATAATCGGCAAAATCAAAGTTTTCAAGATCTTTCATGCACCATATCAGATTGTCAGAGGGATGATTAAAGCCTTCACCCAAATTTTCGGTTGACCACTCCAGAAGTATCCCCTCATCAGTTTTTCCCGCACTTGCCTGATTGGGTAGTGTCAGGTCTCCCTGGCTCAATATAACCTTTTCAGGATTTATGTATTGGTCCGGATATTCTCCTTCAATGGCTTCTTTTAAATTCAGGGAAACAGCTGTATGGTAGGTCGATCGCCCGATGGCAATGTCTTCCATGGTGATACGAACCAGGGGATTGAGATACCGCACCAGGTTTTGAGCTAGTTTTAATCGCTGACGCTGTGCCAGCTGCTTTTCTGATTTTTTGTCTTTGTAACTCAGTGGGCGGGAGCGGAGGTAAGTATTGCCATACATTTCATACATGACTACGTTGCCGACTTTTCCCTGGCCGGGTCCGTTAAACCCTTGTTTTAATCGTGCCATCGTTTATTTATTTTCAATTTTTATCTCTGCCTCGTGGCAGGATCGTTATTTTATAATGACAGTAGCTTTCAGCCACCTTTCGGGTATTCTCAATAACATTTGCTACCAATCAGCTCCGGACCAGCTCCGGACCAGCTTCGTGACACGTCCGTTTCAAATTCTTTATCAAGTTAT
>JBEPWN010000435.1:0-2882 GCA_041642395.1 Marinilabilia sp.
AGTTTTATGATGTTTTCGGGATCAAAATAATCGGGATTGGGAGCAAATGAAGCT
This sequence comes from Marinilabilia sp., assembly GCA_041642395.1. GTDB lineage: Bacteria > Bacteroidota > Bacteroidia > Bacteroidales > Marinilabiliaceae > Marinilabilia. The sequence continues at coordinate 55 of JBEPWN010000435.1, forward strand.
CCGGCCGTATGCTCAATTCCCTGATCAACAGGAAGAATGGAAAGATAACCTGTACCTCCCAAACGGCCGTGACCATATATCCGCGACAGATTGACAAGGGTTCTCACATTCCGGTCACTTCCTCCAAAGACATCATCAACCATCTGTGGCCCTGTTATATTCAGGCGATCCGATGATATTTTAGGTTTATCAAAGGTCAACAGAGCATCTTCGTTTCCCAGATACTCCCGAATTTTTTCAATGCTGTTCTTAATTGTATCCATAACACTGATTTTTATATTTTCATATTAATATAACCAATAGTCCAAATAATGTCCAGTTTTTCTATAAACATACGACCGCTTTCGGGCTCGTACTCTCTGTAATTTGTTTTTAAAATATAGAACCATCCAAGGTCATAATCGCCAGGAGCCTGAAGGGCTCCAATATTAATAGCAGTGAATATTCCAAATCTAAATGCCGACTCCGAAGGTGTCGTACCCTAAAACAAAAGAGCTTCCTTTTAATACATACGACACCCTTCGGGGTCGGTATTTGATCTTTAAAATATACTGTTGTACCTTATATAATGTGCCCCTCAAAAGGCACAAAAAAATTCATTTTACCGGTTTGAAGTTTTAACAAATATAAGTTGGGTCAGAGAATCAAAAATTTAGAACCATGGAAAGAATCGAAAAGCACGAAATCTACCGACTGATAGAAGAACGGGTAGAGGCCATCAAAAATAAAGACATTGATAAGGCAACAGAAAATTACAGCACAGATGTTATATTATTCGATATAATCGGCTCCCTTCAGCAGACCGGCGTTGAAGATTTAAAAGACAGGTTAAGCGAATGGCTGGAATCTCTTGCTGTCATTGAAGATTATGAAATTGTCAATGTCGAAATTCAATGTTCGGAAAGTGTGGGTTACTGCAGTTGTTTCAACCATTTATCAGCAGTAACGACCAACAAAAGCAGAGTAGATCTGTGGTGGCGGGAAACAGCCGGTTATTCTAAAACTGCAAATGGATGGAAAATTACGCATGTCCATAATTCAGTGCCATTTGACGAAGAAAGCGGAGGCGCGTTGATTAATCTTAAGCCGGGTTAAAACCCTTCCTCATTAGTGATTTATTTTTTGATACAATTGTCTGTTAAAACAAGACAAATTTAGAGATGCAAGGACGTATTTCATAAGTTTGCATCTTCGTTTTTAAACCTTTTTATTATCACAAAGGTACAAGAGCTAACTATGGATTAACAATGGATCGTTAATTTTAAACCCTAAGATTGGAAATTATATTTTGTAAATATATGAACCTTCGGGGTCGATTCCATTTCTTCGGCTATCTTTAAAGATGTGACAATTCCGCGCCATGCGCTCTTAAATTAATCCATTACGGTTTGTGGAATACAGATCTGTTCAAAATCATATTATTTATGGGAGCCTGAAGGGCTCCTATATTTATAGCAATGAATGTCCGACGACAAAGTCTCGACTCCGAAGGTGTCGTACCTTATAAAAAAGCTTTGCTTTAAATATACGACGACGTCTTTTCAGTCAATATTCCCAACCTCAATAAATTTCTTTTTATTAAAATCCAGTGCTATTAAGCTAGCCATTCCTTCCATATCTTTATAAACACAGCCGGCATCAATATTTACCCGGTTTTTAACTTCTTGCGATAAAATATATTCTCTGGGTCGAGGTGTATGCCCGTGGATCAAAAGCCGGCCCTTGAGAAAGTCCGGATCGGGAGAATAATTTCTGATCCACAACATAGCTTCCTTATCCTGATAAGGATCTTCGGCATCAAAATTCAGTCCGGCATGAACAACAATAAACTCTTCCGTTTCAACGAAAAAAAGGGTTTGCTTAAAAAAATCCATGTATTCAGCTTTCAAATCATTAACATCAATAACCCCAAAGCTTTCTAAAGTTGAATATCCACCATTCATCGTCCAGAGCTGCATGTATTTTCCTCCACGTCGGGCATCAAGCAACATTTGCTCATGATTTCCCCGAAGCGTATGCACCTGATAATTATTCTTCTTCAGTTCCAGAATAAAATCCACCACACCTTTCCCATCGGGCCCCCGGTCGATATAATCACCCACACAATAAAGCACATCTGTTTTTTGAAGATCTATTTTATCGGTGATCATCTTTTTGAATGTTTTACAGCACCCGTGAATATCGCCGACAAAGAAAGTTCGTTGCATAAGCTTTTGGTTTTCTGATTAAATTAATAACAGAAAATTAAAACGTCAATGTTAAGAACGAAACAACCATTTTACCCAATACCCATTTTCAATAGTCTTGCCATTTTTCAAACTACAGTCTTAAATACTTATAATAATTGATAATCAATTAATTATTCCCCAAAAGGTAAGCATATTGAGAAATTGGTCTTCAATATGATGCAATCCATCTAACTTCTAAATTCCATTCCATTTAAGCACCACAAAAAATTTATTACTTTTGTTCTTTATAAAAGTCTGATGGATTCCTGCATACCCGTTACATCCATTACAAAGGATCAAACAGGGAGTATTTGCATAATACAGATATTAACACATTACGCCCATTCGTCATTGTGTTTTCAATGCCATAGATTTTGAATTGTTCCAAAAAACGACAACAATGCTTGATAAGATTAAAAATTTACTGGAGGAAGTAAAAAGTCTCAACGCTTCAACAGCAGATGAGGCCGAACAACTACGCATAAAATATCTCAGCAAAAAAGGGATCATACCCCAGCTTTTCAACGAATTTAAGGACGTACCCAACGATCAGAAGAAAGCAGTGGGACAGGCCATTAACCAGTTGAAAGATACAGCCCA
>JBEPWN010000436.1:0-2876 GCA_041642395.1 Marinilabilia sp.
TCCTGCAGTTTTTCGCATTGCCAGGGAACTGGGCATTACCGGCCATGTGGAAAACACCAATGAAAATGTTGTCATACATGCCTGCGGCCATCCTCAAAAGATTCTGATGCTGACCCAGCGAATCAGGGCAGAGCATCCGGCTGCTGCTTACATTGATTCCATACAGGAAGAACCGGCTGATTTACCGTCAGTGTCTGATTTCAGGATCACCCCGAGCCGGAACATCTCTTCAAAAATCACAAAGGTAAGTCCCGATATAGCTGTATGTGCTGAGTGCCTGAAAGACATGAAAAGACAAAAGCACCGTCTTAATTACTCCCTGATAAACTGCACCCATTGCGGTCCGCGGTTTTCGATTATTCATTCACTGCCTTACGACCGGCCCCGCACCAGCATGAAAGATTTTGAAATGTGCCCGGATTGCCAAAAGGAGTATAACAATCCGGAAGACCGGAGATTCCACGCTCAGCCGGTAGCATGTAACTCATGCGGCCCAACCTATACAATGCATTCTCAAACAGAAAAGACCACTGATATTCATAAAATACTTACCAATATTTCTTCGATCATCGAAAATGGTGGAGCTGTCGCACTGAAAGGAGTTGGAGGATATAATTTTATCTGCGATGCTTTTAATCCGGAAGCATTACAAAAAATTCGTTTTCTTAAAAACCGTGATCATAAGCCTTTCGCGATCATGGGTCGATCTCCGGAGCATCTTGAAAAATATGTTGTAATAGATGAGCACGAATTTCAATTACTGAACTCGTGGCAGCGACCCATCGTATTATTAAAAGAGAAACAAAAAATAAATGAAACCATCAATCCCGGATTAAACCATCTGGGAATACTATTGCCATACATGCCTTTTCATTATCAGTTGTTTCAATACCTGAAAACAAATCTGATTGTTTTTACCAGTGGCAACATGAGTGATGAGCCCATTGTTATTTCAGACCATCAGGCCCTGGAACAATTTCTTCCCAGGACTGACGGTGTGATCAGTTACAACCGCGATATTCATAACCGGGTTGACGATTCCATCGTTTTTGTGTCAAACAACAAAAGCAGAATCATCAGACGGTCGCGCGGGTACGCACCCACACCCGTAAAAGTAGATTTTAATTGTGAAGGAATTGCCGCAGCCGGAGCTGAATTGACCAATACCTTCTGCATAGGGAAAGACAGAGAAGCCATTTTGAGTCAGCACATCGGCGATTTGAAAAACCCGGATACTTATGCCTTTTATGAAGAGAGTTTCGGGCGGTTTGGCGAATTATTCCGCTTCCGTTCCAAACTAATTGCCTGCGATCTGCATCCCGACTATCTTTCCACCCGGTTTGCGGAATCAGCAAAAATTCCCCTGATCCGCATCCAGCACCATCACGCTCACATTGCTTCTGTGATGGCAGAACATCAACTCAATGAAAAAGTGATCGGGATCTGTCTGGACGGAACAGGGTTGGGCGATGACGGACACATCTGGGGGGGAGAATTTCTCATTTGCGATCTAAAAGAGTATGAGCGCATCAGCCATTATGAGTATCGTCCCCTTCCCGGTGGGGACAAGGCGGTTGAGGAACCATGGAGAAATGCGCTGGGTCTTCTTTATCTTTATTTCGGAAATGAATGGGACCATTTCGATATTCCTTTTATCAAATACGTAAAAAAGCAGAAACATTTTCAAACCCTGATCCAGGCCATTGCAAAAAACATTAATTCACCACTGACATCCAGTGCCGGAAGACTGTTTGATGCGGTAGCAGCCCTGCTGATGATTTGTCCCGTTTCTAATCATCATGCCGAAGCTCCCATGCTGCTTGAAGCAAAAATAACAGAGGGAACCGAAGATGAATATTCCTTTTCTTTAAAATCCCAAATAGACTTAAAACCCTTAATTACAGAGTTAATAAGCGATATAGAAAATAAAAAAGAGCAGGGATATATTATTACAAAATTTCATAATACAATTGTTTCTCTTAATTTTAAGATGGCAGACAAGATTCGACAAGAGCGAAAAATAAACAAAGTTGTGTTGAGCGGGGGCGTTTTTCAGAACCGGTATATTCTGGAAAAAACAGAAAATATACTTGCCCAAAAAGGTTTTACAACCTTTTCGAACCAGAATGTTCCCGCAAATGATGCGGGCATTGCTCTGGGTCAGTTAGCCATTGCTGCAATCCAATATCAAAAACAGACATTATGTGTTTAAGCATTCCGGCAAAAATCATCAGCATTGAACATGAAACAGCCACTGTTTCAGTTGGGGGGACATCTGTAGAAGTAAATACTTCGTTGGTGGATGACATTGGAAAAAATGATTATGTTTTGGTGCACAGTGGTTTTGCCCTTGAAAAAATCAATGAAGAGGAGGCCAAAAAGACACTTGAACTATTCAACGACTTTGAAGAATTCAATAAGCAACTTGATGAAGAAGAACGAAACTGGCGTTCATCCCAAAAATAACGATCTGATAGCTAAAAACTTAAGTCTGACGAGTTGTTTGCGTCAACATGCATATTATCAGCACCATCGGTTTAATATTAAATCATGTATCTAACAATCTAATTTTAGTCTGTTAAACCTTTACAAGAAATTTTGAATCAGCTGTTTATCTCTAAAAAGTTTTTGTGTTAAAATGCAGCATTTCAATCCCGAAACTTCGGGATACGATTCATCTTAAATCTTATATCTTAAAATCTAACGATCTATTGATCTATTTAAATGAAATACATTGATGAATTTCGTGACAAAAAAATTGTAGGACGCCTCATTGATGCCATCCATCGAAGATCGTCTCAGCCCGTTTCTCTTATGGAAGTATGTGGAGGTCACACCATGGCCATCCGTAAATCGGGCATTCCCTCCCTGCTTCC
>JBEPWN010000437.1:0-2868 GCA_041642395.1 Marinilabilia sp.
TTTGCTTTAATTGTGCTGTTGTACCGATCGGATTAACATTTCTTTCCTTTATTATTTCTCTCACCAGCCGCCCTGCATTCTTTATTTCACCATACATCCGGAAAATAAAAAGCAGCTTCTCTTCGCTATAGGTGTTTACTACCTGTGAAGCATCAACTGGATTATTGCGGTTCATCCGCATATCGAGCTTTCCCTCCAAACGAAAGGAAAACCCACGACCGGCAACATCAAAATCATGTGACGATACACCCAGGTCGGCAAAAACAGCATCCACTTTATCAACGTTGTAATACCTGAGAAAATTTTTCAGGTACCTGAAATTGTGCCTTATAAAAAAAAGCCGGTCATCATCAATTACATTAGAGGCAGCATCTTCGTCCTGGTCAAATGCAAATAACCTGCCGTCACCTATAATTTCAAGAATAAGCTGCGAATGGCCTCCGCCACCATAAGTGGCATCAACCACCAGGGCGCCCGGGAAAAGTTTCAGACCCTGAAGACTTTCCGCTGGCATCACCGGTATGTGGTACGGGTTCGACATTTATTCTGTTGTTTTTAACCTTCTTTTCTCTTTAAACCGATGTATAAAGGTTGACTTATCCATCTGCTGCCCCTGGTATTCCTCCAAATCCCAAATACGTATGGAACGCCCCATGCCAATCAGCCGGACGTTCTTTTTTAGTTTCCCGTAATCGAGGTAATCGGATGGAATGTTTATGCGCCCATTGGCAGCCATCTCAACCTTTTTAAAATTCTCATAAAAAAACTGCAAGAATCCATCATCTTCCTCATCGAAAGGATCAAGTGTCGATTTGAACGCATCAACCCTGTCGTTCCAGAATTTCTCAGGATATACATCCAGGCAGTCCTTATACAAATTCCGCTCAATAACCAGAGGTTCTGAAGCCAGGTCACCCATCTCCTTTTTAAAGGCCGAAGGAAGCACTATTCTTCCCTTGTCATCGATGGTTGCATTGTATGTACCTGTGAATTCTGCCATTTAAGCGAAATAAAGCTATTTAGTATCTGTAAAAGTACAAAAATATTCCATATCCTTCCACTTTATTCCACTTTATTCCACCAACTTACATTGTTCTTATTGTTGAAAAAATGTTAATATTGTGTTCAAATCTTGTCAAATGTAATTTACACCCTAAAATACCTGCCACACTTTCAATAGTTTACAAAACCAGAGTCCTTCTCACCCCCATAGTTAATAACTTCGCAACACGTTCCTGCAAAGAAATTAATAATACGGATACAGACAAAATCAATGCAAATATTTACGGATAAACTACCGGAAACATTTTTTAAAAACCAGGTGCAATATCACAATAACATGCCGGATATTAACGAAAAAAGAATCCTTAATAAAACGATATAAAACCATACCATCGCCATACCATCGCCATGTTTTATCGAATTTAATATGGTCCAGGTACGGCGAAGGTATGGCGAAAATACCTCCATGAATGAATTCAAAGCCTCATAAAAAATAGAGGCAGGCTGAAAAATGAACCTGCCGAATGTGTAAATTTGTTGACTATTTTTACTTAATTGCGCAAAAAATCTGAAAGGTGGAAGAAGAAAAAACAGGTTCATTCAAACCCATCAACATTAAAGAAGTTTTTAAAGCAAAGAATCCTGCATTGGCACGGGTAATGCCGGGATTTGTCTACCGCTTCATTCATTCATTACTGGAACTTGAATTTATAAACAATTTGATTGTCAGGCATGGGCACCACATTGGAATCGAGTTTATAAATAAGGTAGTTGAAGAATTCAATGTTACCATTTATTATCATGGCACTGAAAACGTACCTGAAAGCGGGCGTTACATATTTGCAAGCAACCATCCGCTGGGAGGTTTCGACGGAATGCTGTTGCTGAAGGCAGTGGATGAAAAGCTTGGCAATGCACGATTTTTGACCAACGACATTCTTTTGAACATTCCGCAGTTGAAGCCTTTGTTTGTTCCGGTCAATAAACACGGCGGCCACAGCAGGGAAGTGGCAAGAATTTTGGGTGAATTCTATAATTCGGATGTGCAGATCCTTATATTTCCCGCAGGGCTGGCTTCCCGCAAAATAAAGGGAAAGGTTGTTGACCTGGAATGGAAAAAACATTTCATTGCCAAGGCCATAAAGTACAAGCGGGATGTGATACCGGTTTTTGTTGCCGGTCAGAATTCCAAAAGGTTTTACCGGGTTGCCCGGTTGCGCAAGTTCTTCCGCATCAAGTGGAACCTGGAGATGTTTCTCTTACCGGGTGAAACCGTACGGCACCGCAACACCGATGTTCATATATACTTTGGCAAACCCATCCCCTGCACAACTTTCGATAATACAAGAACCCACCTGCAGTGGGCACAGTGGGTAAAGGAAAAAACTTACGGACTGGCAGTTGATAATGCAGCTGCAAATTAATAAACAGTGCAGAAGCATTGTTAATCAATTTTATTAATTTTGCACACCGTTTTCATTTAAAAGACTATTTAATGAAAGAAATTGTAGCGCCGCTTCCAAAAGAGCAGATTATGGCCGAATTAACACCCGACAAATTGCTTCGGAAAACCAATAAGGGTGGTAATGAAATATATGTGATAACACATCATGATTCACCTGCCATTATGCATGAAATTGGCCGATTGCGCGAAGTAACCTTCAGGGATGCCGGCGGCGGTACCGGGAAAGAAACAGACATTGACAATTATGATGTTTCAGAGGTGCCTTATAAACAATTGATTGTGTGGGATCCGGAAGCGGAAGAAATTTTAGGGGGATACCGTTACATACTTTGCTCGGAAGCTCCGGTAGATGAAAAAGGAGAAATACAAATGGCCACATCAAAACTTTTTCACCTTTCCGA
>JBEPWN010000438.1:0-2860 GCA_041642395.1 Marinilabilia sp.
AACTATCAGGTAAATCTGGCAGATCTGGACTTTGGTCATCCGGATGTGGATTATTCGGAAAATCACGAACAAAAATTCCTTCCAAATGCTGGTATGGGAGTCTACCTGTACTCCAACCATTATTACGTGGGACTCTCTGTTCCCCGTTTAATCCAAACCGATCTAGAAGGTAATCAGAATAATGTCAGTACCCTTGACGATCTAGAAAGGCATTACTTTTTTATGACCGGATTGGTTTTGAATCTAAGTAACAATATTAAATTCAAACCTTCCATGATTTCACGCATGGTTGAAGGAGCACCGCTTTCAACAGATCTCACAGCCCAGTTTATTTTTAACGAGACTTTTTGGGCTGGAGCTTCCTACAGGCTGGACCAAAACATCGCTTTGCTATCCGGCATTCAGGTAACTCCTCAGCTGATAATCGGCTATTCATACGATTTTCCGGCCTCCAATTTGCTTCCCTTCAACAGCGGCAGCCATGAAATTGTAATTAGTTACGATTTTAAAGGATATAAGAAAGAGAAACTGGTTTCTCCCAGATATTTTTAAAAACTAACTACTACTATGCTGAGCTTCAAAAAGAATAAAAGCATGATAAAGATGATAAAAATACTAAAGCTTCTTATTTTCCTCCTTATATTGTCGACTGCTCCGTTTTTGGAAGCAACCGGCCAGGCATGGAAGCCCCAAATATCAGGACAAGTTTCCTCCAGGCAGGCAGAAAAAGCAAAAAAAGCATTTGACAATTTGGCCTTTCCCAGGGCCATTCGAATATATGAACGATTAAATGCGAAAGGACGTCTTAACGTAAACGATAAAAGTTTTTTGGCCATTGCTTATATGAAAACGAACCAACCCGAAAAAGCAGCAGAAGTATTTGACCCAATAGACAAAGAAAAATTGCATGGAGAACCGTTGTACTATTATGCCAGAGCCCTTCAATCCACAGGAAGACACAGGGAGGCCGACTGGGTTATGTCACGATATCATGAGGAAAGCCCAAATGATGAAAGGGCTGAAAAACAGAAAAACTCCAGCTCATTTTTCGAAACCACAACAAAAAAAGAACGATACATCGTTGAACTAGCGGGATTCAACAGCAAACAATCAGATTTTGCCCCACTTATCCAAAACGGGGTAATGTATTTCACTTCTGCACGTGACATAAACCCATTGATAAAAAGACAAACAGCCCGTGGTGAAGAGCCATATTTAAATGTTTTCAGGGCAGAAAGAAGAGAAAACAATTTTGCTGATCCCCAGCTATATTCCACCGATTTTCGTACCCGCTATCACGATGGCCCCATATGTTTCAATACCAATGGTACCGAAATATTTATTACACGTAACTCCTATCATTCAAAATCAAAAGAAGATGGTTTTAATCACCTGAAAATAGTTTACTCCGCCAGAAAATCTAACGGAAACTGGACAAAACCCGTGGATATGCCTTTTAATGACCCCTCCTTTTCATGTGGACATCCATTTTTAACCAAAGACGGAAACAGGCTGTATTTCGTATCGGACAGGCCGGGAGGAGAGGGAGGCTCCGATATTTATTATGTGGATCTAAATAACCGTGGATGGAGCCAACCCGTTAATGCAGGTGATGAAATAAACACCAAAGGTGATGAGCTGTTCCCTTTCATGGATGAAAACGGAAGATTTTATTTTACATCCAACGGACACCTGGGTCTGGGTGGTCTTGATATTTTCGCTGCGGAGAAGATCAACAACAAATACGTAATAAAAAATATGGGATACCCCCTGAATTCCATAAAGGATGATTTTTCTATTTTTGTAAATCCCGATGGGCAACAGGGTTTTTTTGCATCGAACCGTCAGGGCGGGAAAGGAGATGATGATATTTATAAATTCACAATCTTTGATCCGATCACATTCAGTGCGCCTGTTAAACCAGTCCCTGAGCCAAAAGAAACATATACAGGAATACTCATTGACCAAAAAACCGGAGAAGCTATCCCGCAGGCAATTGTTGGAATCCTGGACAGCAAAGGAAAATACATTAAAGAAGTAACAACCAATGAATCAGGGATCTTTAGTTTGCCTGATTCACTAAAAGGAAGTATCACAGCCATGACGGCTGTTGAACACTATCATCCTCACGAGGAAACCTTAACTCTGAACAATACGAAAGACACCCTTTATTTGGCTCTGAGACCAAAACCCGTTTATGGAATTTATGGTAAAGTGCTGGAATCTGACACAAAGAATCCCATATCTGATCTGACTATTATCATCTCATCCACAAGCTTTGACAACGATACTGTTTACACTGATAATGACGGTGAATTCAGGGCGAGACTCTATCCTTACACCAACTTTGAAATTGTCTTTCAAAAAAATGGGTATAAAACAAAAACCATCTCTTATTCAACCATCAGACAAGATGTGGGATATGTAAATCTCAACAACCGAATGTCACTGAAAATGGAAAAAGACACAAACCGGTAATAGCTCATTTCTAGCAGGTCAATTAAACAAGCAATTGAATGTGCCGGATAAGGGCGTAAAAAATGAACAATGAAAAAACAATCCAAAATAATGTTGAACTAAAATATAAATGAATTATGGAAAAATTTTTGAGCACCGAGTTTTGGGATACATTGATAAAAACGACAGGCAACTGGGTTATCCATGAGCTCCCTGGCCTAATAATTATTATCGTTGCGTTTCTTGTTTTAATGCGGGTTATTCAATATTCCATTAACAGGCTAAACAAAACATTAATAGCCAGAGCCGAACGCGATGAGAAAGTGGACACCCATGAGGCAGGAAAACGAATTAACACACTTACGGGCATCATGCTTGCAACGGCTAAGATCGTTCTTTACGT
>JBEPWN010000439.1:0-2860 GCA_041642395.1 Marinilabilia sp.
TAAAAGCAATTGAAAACTTAATTCAATGCTGTCTTTTCTTTGGTACCGGACAATCTTTTTTTCTATCTGGCGCAACTCCGGACTTGGATCTTCAAATTTTGTAATGGGGCGTTTAGTGATTGAACGGGTGCTTTCGCCAGCCTCCCCTTTAATGAATTCTCCAAATTTTGCCGAATAATAATTAGGAACCTCCGTAGACGATTCAGAACTCATAATGAAGCTGTTGGGCTCTTCCCCAAAGTCAACGAAATATTCATATTTATCAGGGGCACATCGGAATATTCTTTCGGTCTTTCCAGTTTCAATATTACGTCGATCAACAAATGGACGATCTCCATCCTTTGTACCTCCTTGACCACGGAAATAAATGGAACCATCTTCCACTCTAAATACGTATTTACCATTTTCTAATTGTGTAAAAAGCGGGTAGCCGGGATCATTGTAGCGGTCATTTTCATTCAGATCAAACCATTGTTTGGCAGTGTTTTTATTCACATCCAGCAGCCAGACATAACGCCATCTTTTCATGCGTTCTCTCTGATACACCATGAGCATTCCGGCAGATTGACCCCACATAGTTGCCTGTATGCGATGCTCTGCTTTGAAAACTTCATCTGGTTGGTCATTGAATGGGGCATCCCAACTCATAAGTCTATCTCTAAATGCTACTTCTGCCACTGGATTACCGCCATCCAATGCTTCTCTCCAAAACAAAGTATGAGGAGCAATAGGTTGCCAGGATACAGATCTCGGCCCAGTAATCACACCATGTACGGGTACTTCATTGGCCAAAGGCTGATTGGCAACCGTTTTCACTAATTTTCCTTTTAGATTCCAGACTTCAATATCATTGGCAAATCGCCACCAGGCCACTTCATGTGACCAGGGCTTTTTTAATCTTTCTACTAATAAGTAATTCCCATCCGGAGAAATACTTGCATACATATAGGTAGCGGCAGGACCGACAACTTGTTTATCTTTTGTTTTGGTATCATAAATGACCAATTCACATTGGGAGTAATAAGTAAACAATTCATCATCATATGCCGTTTCAAGCAGATTTCTTGATTCGTATGTAGATCTTGCAGAGGCACCAGAATCTTCCAATATTTTAGGCCCGTTTGGTATCAACGGTTTTTGAGGCGCAGCACCTCGATCATTAATTCTTCTGACTAAAATTTTTTGTTGGCCTGGAAACCATTTAATCGCTTGATCCATGAGAGGATTAAGGATTATGTCCGGTACCTTTTCTGCATGACCACTGATATTCCCCATCCACAATTCAATTCTATTTTCAAATCCGACAGACAAAGCAAAGCGTTGACCATCTACGGACCAATGAGTTGACATAACCTCTGCTTCTTCAGGAATATTCAGTGGTACCGTTTTTCCATCCTTTATTGTAAGTATTCGTGGAGAAGTGCCTCCATGTATTCCATGGTAATAATTGTTTTTGGGATTAACACGTATCCCAGCAAGCTTGAGCATCGGTGACGCCAACTCTGACAAAGCTGGGTAGATAATAGGATCTGTCAGCAGCATATGTGTTCTTGTTGGAGATGTTGATGTCCTCGGTAATTGGGGGGCATGCAGAATTTTGAGAATGTCTTCGTCAGGAGATTGCCAGACATTAGCATTGTCTTCCAGGTTTTTGTCCTGGGCTATCGTTTCTTGGTTATATAATAAGCAAAGAAAACTCAATAATAACAAAGTTAAAAGTGATGTCTTCATGATAAAGAGTTTAAATATTATGAAAAGAGCTTGAATATTGCGAGTAAAGATAGAACAATTATTGTCGTTAAGTCAAGAACATTTTTCATTTAATTCATTGCATGTAACATCCCAATAGCCAACTACAAAAGCTCTGAGAGCCAGAAATTTAAATTGTCCTTTACAGCTTTAACCATATAAACCTTGAAACATCAACTTCTCTAAACTTTTAACTTCCCCCATGCTGCATATAAATCGCCAAAGTAGATAAGTAAAACTGACACAATCTGGGAAAAACAGCACTAAAGAAAAATCATCCGCAACCCATGTAATCCATTTTTTTTAATTTTGTAAAAATAACCGCTAAGAAATGATATTCAATCCCAATACCATACCGCTCCCCATAAACGACATCATTCCCGAAGTTAAGAATACACTGATAAAGCAAAATACACTAATAATCAGTGCCCCGCCGGGAGCTGGAAAAAGCACGCTGCTCCCACTGGCTCTGATGGATGAGCCCTGGCTGAAAGGAAGAAAGATCATCATGCTGGAGCCGCGTCGGTTGGCAGCCCGCACCATTGCCGCACGCATGGCCTCCCTTTTAAACCAGGCTGTGGGGCAAGAAGTGGGATACCGGATTCGCTTCGATAACAAAGTAAGCAAAGCCACCCGCATTGAAGTGGTAACCGAGGGCATTCTTACCCGCATGCTGCAAAGCGATAATGCTCTGGAAGGAGTTGGAATGGTTATTTTTGACGAATTTCATGAGCGGAGCCTCTTTGCCGATATCGCATTGGTGTTGTGCCGTGAAGCTCAGCAAGTACTCCGAAACGATCTGCGTATGGTAGTCATGTCGGCCACACTGAACATGCCTCAGCTCACCACCATGCTGAAAGCTCCCGTGGTTCAGAGCGAAGGCAGATTGTATCCGGTGGAGACTGTGCACACAGGAAATCATGATATGATGATGATCCCCGAAAATGTGGCACACGTAATATCCACCGCCGTAAAAAACGACCAGGGCGACATCCTGGCATTCCTGCCCGGTGAGGGAGAAATACGCCGCTGCGAAGAAATTCTGAAAAAAAATATGCATGACATATCCATTCATCCGCTGTACGGTCAGCTCCCGCTGGCAGCGCAAATG
>JBEPWN010000440.1:0-2855 GCA_041642395.1 Marinilabilia sp.
ATTGCTAATAAAAGCCAAGTGAGAAAAATTATTACCATAAGCGAAGCTCTTAAACAACTTTGGAAAAACAAAGGTATTCCTGAAAATAAGATATTTGTAGCACACGATGGATTTAGTTCTCATCTTTTTAAAGAAAAACAAGAAAAAATTGAAGCCAGGGAACTGTTATCTTTGCCAGAAAATAAGAAAATCGTACTTTATGTTGGAAGTTTATACGCTGATCGTGGGATAGATAGGATCATCTCCCTGGCAAAAGTGTTTCCAGAAACATTATTTATGGTCATAGGGGGACTAAAAGAACAAAAGCAGTATTATCAGGACCTCTCAAGAAAATCTGACGCAAAAAACATATTGTGGAAAGGTTTTTTACCACATTCCGATATACCAGATTATCTACAAGCCGCTGATGTCTTATTAATGCTTTTTACTTGGGATGTACCAACGATCAGGTTCTGCTCACCGCTCAAAACTTTTGAATATATGGCAGCAGGTAGACCCATTGTGGGTGAGCGATATCCAACGATTACTGAGGTTTTAGAACATAATCATACAGCTTACCTGGCAAAACCAGGTGATTTTGAGGATTTGAGCAAAAACCTCAAAATAGCGTTAAGTGAAGATGGTATTTCAAAAATGGCAAGTCAAGCCAGAGAAGAGGCTTTTAAGAAATATACGTGGGAAATGCGTGCAAAAAATATATTGAACAGCGTTGGTGGGCTTAAGTGAAAACAGAAACTTCGTTTTTGAATCGTGACCAACCGATACATAGGAAAAAAATAGATCTGTTGTATCAGCCATATATAACAATTATCCCAATCATAATCCTTTCTTTGCTGGTGGGGATTTTTATTGCGCGGCAGCAGTTCATGTTGGTGGGTTTTTTATTTGGATTAATAATCGCATTGCTGTCAGCATTGAATATTAAAATTGCAATTTATCTTTTTTATATCTCGGTTTTCATTCCAGTTGCTTATGTGGAGAGATACTTTGTACCTTTGCCCGCTTACGCAAGGTGGTTTCCACATTTATTTTTGATATTGACCTTAATATTGAGTATTCTTCTGAAGAAAAACAAAAAAATTAGGTCCTACCCATTATTGCCAAAACCTTTAATCTGGATAGGCCTAATCTATTTACTGCTGGTTCTTTTTTCAATGTTAATCAATTCCAGTTCATTTCTATCGGCACTTTGGTCTCTCCGTGGATTGATATTAATTTATGGCAGTGTCATAGTCCATCGGCTAAATTTTACAAAACATGGTCAGGAGAAATTCATCAGAAACCTTGTAATTGTTGGTCTACTGGTTGTACCGGTGACTATTTTTCAAAGGTTGGTCATTGTTGCCTCTCGACCATATCAACCTAGTGTTTATGATATGGTGACAGGTTTGTTTTCCTCGTACGATGATCTAGTTCTCTTTCAGATATTTTGCATTATTGCAGTAACAAGCTGGTGGATTCATGGGAGAAGGCTGCTTCCTGTTTCACCTATTGTATTGATAGGCGCGTTATTTTTTCCATTAGTTATTTCTTATTCAAAAGCAGCACCCTTATACTTCATTATGACAATGATCTATGTATTTTGGCTTTGTCGAAAAAGATTTTCATCCAAGCTTTTAATTGCATTGATTGTTATTGGAATATTTGGGGCTGCTGGCACCCTCTTTTTTGATCAATTATTCCAATCTACTGGCGGACCTTATTCGATTGTTGAAGATCTATATACGATTGAAGGCGCTTTAGATTACCTTTTAAATGACAATGCAACGACTGAAGGTGGACTTCAGCGTGGGGCGGCGCTCCTCTTTAATTATGAGTTAATTCAAACAGAACCACATGGACTTTTGCTTGGGTTGGGACCAGGATCATTTACCAGTTCGCGTATAGCGGGAGTAACAGGTTCTATTTATGCAATGTATCCGAATCTTTATTTAGATTTTTCATCTCTAACTACAGTGCTCGGTGAATTAGGTTTCTTGGGTGTCTTGATAACAATTATTTTATTAGCCAGTATTTATTTTTTGAAATTATCAAATGAAGGCAACTATTGGATCGTATTGCGAAAAGGCACAATCTTCTTATTGATCAGTTTATTATTTTATGGGCCGTTTTTACTGTTTCCTTCAACAGCCCTAATCCTTGGACTGTTATCCGTTACGGGTGATCTTGATGGATCTCCTGTACCCGTCTAAATATCGATTATTTTTCCTAATCCTTTGAAGCCAAGATTTTCCTGATCTGGATATCAATTTAAATCCCAAAAAATCATTCAAATACAGCAAAAAATATAAACTATGAAAATTCTGTACATCGTTGCGGTTTTGCCAACCAAAGAAAAGCCCTGGGCTCAACCATTTGTAAAAACCCAAATCGATTCAATAAAAAATCTGGGAATCGATGTGGAAGTGTTAGATCTCACCGATTCCTTTGGTGAGGGCTGGCAAAAATATGTTAAAGGGATCTTCAGGTTAAGGGAATTATTACGTAACAGGGAATTTGATATCATACATGCGCATTATTCCTATTGTGGCATTGTTGGTTTGTTCCAAAGAAGGCTGCCTCTTGTTGTTTCATTAATGGGCAGTGATTTGGGGTCAGTCTTTGTGAGAAACAATAATAAATCTCTAAGAAAAAAAATTGAAAGTTTTTCTGGAAAATTTGTGGCCCGTTATTCAAACTACATTGTTGTCAAATCACAAGAAATGGCAGAGTTGATCCCTTTTTGTAAAAATATTGATGTAATACCGAATGGTGTGGATTTTAATCATTTTAAGCCAATAGATGGAGAAGAAGCACTATCAAAATTTAATTTGCCAAGAAATAAGGCGATTATTCTATTTGCATGTGATCCTGGA
>JBEPWN010000441.1:0-2836 GCA_041642395.1 Marinilabilia sp.
TTTTCTGAAATGTACATGAAATTATTACCCCGGCCGCTCACCAATACTGCTCCTGTAGCATGTTCTTTCACAAAACCGATAAGTTTTTCTCCTCCTCGTGGAACAATAAGATCTAGTTGCTCCGGTGGGTTTTTAAGAAATTCCTGGGTTTCCTGCCGGTTCAAATTCAATAATTCGATCCAGTTGGTTTCAAGGCCATTTTCTTTTAAAGCCTGGTGCCAGCAATCAACAAGGATCTCATTACTTTTTATAGCTTCTTTTCCACCTTTTAAATATATTTTGTTGTTAGCTTTAAAGGCAAGGACTGCAGCTTCAACAGTCACATCGGGCCGGGATTCATAAATGATCATAATATTCCCGAATGGTGCCGTTTTGTTGGTAATATCCAATCCGCTTTCCAAAACTCTGTGCGAGATCGTTTTTCCTACCGGATCTTCCTGGTCCATTACTTCTTTAACTGATTGGATCATCCCGTCAACTTTCTTATCGTCCAGAATGAGCCTGTCGTACATAGCACCTTCAGTTTCTCCGAAGGCATCAAGATCAGCTTTATTTGCTGCAATTATTGCTTCTCGTCTGTTGTCCATGATTTGCATCATAGAGTTCAGGACATTATTTTTAGTTTCGGTGTTTATCAACTTCATATTAATATATTTTTAATTGTAACTTCTGTATATGCTCTATGTGGTAAATTTTGTGCCCACTGACTTTCCTTCCAAAATATCCAGGATCACATTTGGTCTTTTTCCATTTGCTATATAAGTCGTAATGTTTTTCGCGGCAGTACTTTTTGCAATCTTGAGCTTTGATTCCATTCCTCCACGACCTTCGCCTTCACCTTTGTCAGATTCCTGAACGAATTTTTCTACATCCTGATCGATATCAACATTATTAAGTTTTCTGGAATCTTCGTCATCCGGGTGACCGGTATAAAGCCCATCAGTGTTTGTCAACAAGATCAATGTATCTGCGTGGATGAGTTCAGCCACCAGGCTTGCCAGTTCATCGTTATCAGAAAACATGGACATAGTAACTGAAACAGCATCATCTTCATTGGCGATGGGGATAATACCTTCTGCCAATAATGATTCATAGCAATTGATCATGTTTTCACGATGCATACCGGCGCTAAAATCACGCTTGGTTGCCAGAACTTGAGCACAGCGCATTCCAAAATCGTGAAAAATGCTGTAATAATGGCGCATCATCCGTGGTTGCCCTACAGAGGAGTAGACTTGTCTCCGGCTGGAAGGATCGGTTATACTTATTTCCCCGAGCACCTCTTTTCCGGCTATTGCCGAACCTGAAGAAACTAATACAACCAGAATATCTTCTTCATACAGAATGGCTATTTGTTCTACAAGATTTTTCAGGACCGGTACCAAAATCCTGTTGTCCTTGTTGGTTATTACATTGGTTCCAACTTTTACAACTATTCTTCGCTTATCCATTTTTAATTTTTTTCCAGATATTTTTAACTCTCTTTCCCTAGTTCTACGGCACGGTCAAAAGCGGCATAAGCAGCTTCTTTTATAAGTTCCTTTACATTATTGTCTTCCATGGAATCCAGTGCTGCCCGGGTAGTGCCGCCTTTGGATGCAACTCTGTCCATCCAGGTATCGGGAGAAAGATCAGATTGATTAAATAACTCTATAGCTCCTCCAAACGTTTCACTCACCAGAACTTTGGAATCGTTTTTTGAAAATCCCATTTTCAGGGCAGCTTCCAGCATAGACTGCATGAAATAAAATACGTAAGCCGGTCCGCTTCCGGAAATTCCGGTGGATGCATCTATAAAATTCTCATTCTCGACTCTTATAGATTCCCCGGTGGTATCCAGTAAAGTTCTTATCATAATAAGTTCAATCCTGGAGATTTCTTTAGCCTCGGTATAAGAAGTTACCCCTCTCCCCACCTGAGCAGGTAAATTTGGCATGGCACGTACCACTTTTTTTATACCCAGACCTTGCTGGATTTTTTCAATAGTAACCCCAGCCATTATTGAAACCACGATCTGTTCATGGTTCACTAAAGGTTTGATTTCATCGAACAAAGAATCAATGTGGTATGGCTTTACCGCAAGGAAAACCACGTCTGCCTTGGGTAAACATTCTTCTATGTCATCATAAATATCAAAATGTTGAATCTTTCTCAATGATAAGAGAAGGTCTGGAGATTTATCATAGATCATTAATTTATGACGACTTAAAAGGCTGGATTTTGCCATTCCTTCTGCATAAGTTAATCCCATGTTTCCCCCTCCAATAACTAATACTTTCATTTATTGTTTTTTTGTTAATACAAATAAATTAGATGGTCCTCTAATCTTTATCTGAGCTATTGTTCAAAGACCATGCAATCAGGGGGTGGTTTTGATAATTAATCCTGATTACTATGTTTTATCTCAAATATTTGCTGATCACTGCAGTTTACATCACGGGAAAGTGACGAGTTTTTTTATGCGGAAACCAAAGCAATGCCAGGCCTATACTGGTAGACAACCAAATCATACATGAAATTCCACAATAACCAATCGGCTTGATGCTGAAAATATAACAGTAAAACTAAAAGCAGCCGTGTTGGCGGAAAAAATGAAATTTTGTCAGGTTTGCACCTGTGGCCGGACCTTTCATTTTATTCTTGCGGGTTTCTTTTTAAAAGTGGAATACTGAATTTAAAGATCTCCAGTTTAAGGTCCTGAAATTTCATTAAATAATTATGGACACGGTCTGCCAGTTTCTGGTGCCGGTCGTGATAAAAAGCATCACAACTAACATCCTCACATTCCAACATGCCGTTGAGGTCATTTTGGTGATTTATAATATCGTTATGTATA
>JBEPWN010000442.1:0-2834 GCA_041642395.1 Marinilabilia sp.
AGGCTTTGGCCCACATTTCTGATTACAGCTCTAAACACAGTGAAGCCATTATTGCCGAAGACGAAGAGGTTATTTCCCGGTTCTTTAACGAGGTGGATGCGGCAGCAGTTTATGCCAATACATCAACAGCTTTTACAGATGGAGCACAGTTCGGACTGGGTGCCGAAATTGGCATCAGCACACAAAAATTGCATGCCCGCGGTCCCATGGGACTGAAAGAACTAACCAGCTATAAGTGGCTTATCGACAGCAATGGGGTGGCCCGTTCATAACGATAACATTATCATGATATTTTTTAATTATTTAAAACGTGCCAAATTCTCTTTCAAAGAGATTACAAGGCGACCATTATGAAAAGATTTCTTACACCTTCCGATATTGGTGATCTACAGCAAGCGCTGCAGGACGCCGCTCAAGTAAAGAACAATCCATTTGCCGATCAGCAATTGGGAAAAAATAAAACTGCTGTTCTGATCTTTTTTAATGCCAGTTTGCGTACCCGCTTAAGTACACAAAAGGCGGCCACTAATCTGGGTATGAATGTTATTGTGCTGGATGTAAATAAAGACGGATGGAAACTGGAGACTGAATTTGGTGTTGTTATGGATGGTGACAAGCCCGAGCATATCAGGGAAGCTGTTCCGGTAATAGGACAATACTGCGATATTATTGCGGTGCGTTCATTTGCAAAATTTGAAGACAAAGAGGAAGATTACAGTGAGCGGTTGCTGAATCAGTTTATTCAGTTTTCCGGTCGCCCTGTGATCAGTATGGAATCGGCAACCCGGCATCCTTTACAGGCTTTTGCCGATTTGATAACCATTGAGGAGCATCGCAAAACCGATCGTCCGAAGGTCGTTCTCACATGGGCTCCTCACCCCAAAGCTTTGCCTCAGGCAGTTCCCAATTCTTTTGTGGAATGGATGAAACTTGCCGATGTGGACCTCACTGTTACTCACCCCAAAGGATATGAGCTTGCTCCCGAATTTATGGACGATGTCCATGTTGAATATGATCAGAAAAAAGCATTTGAAAATGCTGATTTTATTTATGCCAAAAGCTGGGCCAGTTTTTCAGAGTATGGTAAAGTATTGTCCACCGATCGCACCTGGACTGTGGATGAAGAGAAGATGTCACTTACCAATGATGCCAAATTCATGCATTGCCTGCCGGTCCGGCGAAATATGGTGGTGAGTGATGAGGTTATTGACAGTACAGGCTCTATTGTGGTGCAGCAGGCTGCAAATCGTGTGGTTTCGGCGCAAGCGGTTTTAAAACGAATGTTGGAAACACTTTGATCTATTTAATTTGGGGAGGGATGACTTTATCCTGATACATAGATGATGAGATAAAAAATTGATAAGTAAGCAAACTCACCTGTTCTGGTGTGTTCAAAAAAATCAACCTGAGATAAGCAGAATCGTTTATTTTTGGTTCAAATACTAATATATTAATCTGTGAACATGGATCAGCAACTTACAATCGTGAAAGTAGGAGGGAAAGTTCTTGAGGAACCGGATACTTTTCAGATGTTTCTGGATGATTTTTCTGCCTTGCCCGGAGCCAAAATACTTGTGCATGGCGGCGGTCGCTCCGCAACTACAATGGCAAAACGTCTGGGGATTGAAACTCAAATGATTGAAGGCCGGAGAGTGACAGATTCAGGAATGCTGGAAGTGGTGACTATGGTATATGGGGGACTTATAAATAAATCAGTGGTGGCGGGATTGCAGGCTCAGGGTGTCAATGCCCTGGGACTTACGGGTGCCGATCTTGATCTGATAAGAGCACACCGGAGAACAGGATCAGATATCGATTATGGTTTTGTGGGTGATGTGGATAAAGTGCAGCCAGACGTGCTTTCTGTTCTGATCAAACAAGGGGTTGTCCCCGTGGTGGCACCGCTCACACACGATGGGCAGGGGCAGATGCTAAATACCAATGCCGATACCATGGCTTCTTCTCTTGCTGTGGCTTTTGCCGGTAATTT
This sequence comes from Marinilabilia sp., assembly GCA_041642395.1. Classification (GTDB taxonomy): domain Bacteria; phylum Bacteroidota; class Bacteroidia; order Bacteroidales; family Marinilabiliaceae; genus Marinilabilia. Next base: position 1,991 of record JBEPWN010000442.1, read on the forward strand.
CGATGCCCGTCTGGTTTATTGCTTCGATAAGCCGGGTGTTTTAATCAACCCTGATGATGATAGCTCGGTAATCCCTTTTCTTAATCGTGAATTATTCCGGATGTATCGCGATGAAGGAATTATTTCAGAAGGAATGGTTCCCAAACTTGAGAATGGATTTGATTCTTTGAGTCATGGTGTATTAGAAGTTGTGATAACCAATATAGAAGGACTTTCTATTCCCGGAAGGGGTACAACACTTGGCGATTGATTTCACTTCAGGAGCGATGAATGGGTGTTTTGCTTTCCTGATATTTGATTCGCAGAAGTTTCTTATTTTAGCTTCAGGTGCAAGTAGTTTAATAGTCTGTTTTGCTATTTTAGTGAGTTGCCAGTCATTTATTTAACGGCGAATCGCTTAGTGTATTGAGGAGTTGTTTTTTCGATATGATACAATTCATCTTGCGTCTGAAAAACCTAACTGTCTATTGAGTAGTCGATCCATATATAAAAAACAGGCAATTTACATGGCTATACATCCTTACGTATCTGAATCTATCACTCTTCTTGAGAAAATGATCGCCATTCCTTCATTTAGCAGGCAGGAGAATAAGGTGGCTGATCTTATTGAGAATTTTATGAAACAGAGATCACTCTCTGTACAGCGGAAAGGTAATAATATTTGGGTTAAAACTTCGCGTTTTTCTGCAGATAAACCCTCTGTTTTATTGAACTCACATATTGATACAGTTCATGACTCAGATGGCTGGACATACGATCCCTTTACCGCAACCCGTGAAGACGACAGAATTACAGGGCTTGGCAGTAATGATGCAGGAGCATCGGTTGTTTCGTTGCTTGCTGC
>JBEPWN010000443.1:0-2825 GCA_041642395.1 Marinilabilia sp.
AGCATCCGGCCCCCACTCCGAAACGGTGGAATTGTTATTGGCCAATGGTGCAGAGATCAATGCCATTGCTGGGATTGAAGAATTCACCCCACTTATGTATGCAGCTGCTGAAGGAAATATGGAAGTCGTAAAAGTATTGCTTAAGCACAACGCGGATATTTCCTTAACAGACGAAGATGGTGATTCTGCCGAAACATTTGCCCGGCAAAATGATCATCAGAAAATTGCGGATATTTTGCAAGAGGCGGCTAAGTAGGGACTTGTTATGAAGTCAATAGGTGTTTAGATGTTGTAGTCTGGAAATTAAAAATTAATCCCTAAGCCCCCAGGGTGGTCTGAAGTCTTGTAAGTATTATTTTTAATGGGCTTCCCGATTATTTTATAATTGTAAGTTGCTGATATGTGATTGTATATAAAAAGGTAAAGTGTCGCATATTTTCTACACGCTAAAAACACATGCTATCAGATAATTAAGTGATAAATCTTTTATATGAATTACTCAATTTAAGTTTTACTCTTTTTTCTATCTTTGTAAGCATGAATATTTTCAACAGATCATCCTTTTTATACATCCGCATTGTAATATGGGTGCTATTGCTATCTGTTGGTCAAAAAGCATACGGAATTCATAGTCTTGATGATCATGTTTTTCTTAGCTGTGAAACCCAAAGTCGTATTGAAGCCAAATTAACAAAAGGTTATCGTGCTTTTATCGTATTACCTGGTGCACCCATTCAAAATATTTTTAATGATGTGCATAATTTTCTGAATAGAAATAATGAGGCCATATTAACCCTTATCTTTAAACAACAAACACCAGACTTACCCGACTTCCTCTCACAACATCAAATTAATAACTACCTCGCCACACCAGATAGTGATAATCCCGAAAACCTGGAAGAATGTCGTAAGAACGGTAAAAGACTGTTCATTTTTGCACCGGGCAACTCCCCCTTATGGTATTCAAATAGTGAGTATTTATGCGATTTCACAGTCAATACAAAATTTCCATCAAAAATAGAAACCGGATTCACCGGAAACCCGGCCAATAATCTTACTGTTTTCAGAATGGACGCCTGTATACCTTCTTTAGCTGATTCTTTAAAAACAATGCCTCATAATGTGCCCATTCTTTTTAATACTTTCACAGGTAAACTTCCTAACTTTTTTATTACGGAGCACACCGATATCTTTTTTTCATTTAAAAATTACATGGAACAATACAGTTGGTATAGTACTACTGTGCTGTACGATAACATGCCATTGAATGATATTACATGGAAAGAAATCCCGGCATTGATCTCTTATGGAAAAATACATATTCACCATAATAAAGTCAGCCCTCAGAAGAGTGGATTCCGCTTTTCTCCGGATGTTTTTCAATTTAATAGCTTTACGTCAAAGGACACCAAAGTTTTCCATGCTTTCCCAACCCTCCTTTCAAATGAGATGGCACTCTCGGTGAAATTTGATAAAAACATCAATAATTCAGTTGCAACAACTAATGCCTCATATAGTAATATTGAATATAAAAAAGATATTTCCAGGGAATGGTGTGGAGTATTTAACGGCAAAGATCAGTTTATTGATTTTGACACACAAATTGAGCTGGAAAACAATATGACCATCTGCGTTTGGGTGAAGCCCTCAAAAATCGCAGGTAATCGCAGTATACTCGGAAAGGGTGAAGCCTTTTCTGTAAAGTTCAGAGATGGTCGACTCTTATTTACCACCCCTGGCATAAAAGATCATGTATCCGACTCTATTGTGGTTCAGGAAAATGAATGGCAACATTTAGCCTTTGTATTTTCTGCTGATAAAGGGGTTCGTTTTTTTAAAGACGGATTATTTATAGGCGAAAAAGAAGCTGCTAATTTTATTCCATCAAACCATTCCTTGTTGGTTGGAGCAAATCTATGGGGTGAATATTTTGAAGGCATGATGGACGACCTTACCATTTGGAACAGAGCTTTAAGCAATGAAGAAATTTTTAGAGTTTACTCAAAGGGGCTTCATGAAGATGACAATCCTTTAATAGAAAATCTAATAATTGCCGGTATCGTATTGTTGCTTGTCGTAATTTTTGCAGTTCGCCTCATAATGTTTTCCCGCCGAAAAAAAACGAACTCATCAAAATTGGAACCCACAATCCTGGAAAAACAGATTCCCTGCATTCCAAAGGAAATCCAAAAATTAAACCATTCAACGATTGAGATATTTGGCGGATTTCGTTTTATCAACCTCAATAATGACGATTTAACTCCTCTCTTCTCAACACGGCGGAAACAAATATTTATACTTGTTATGATTGCCACATTTGAAGAGAATGGAATCAGTTCAAAACTATTAACAAATAAAATATGGCCTGGTTATTCAGCTGAAAGTGCCAAAAATAATCGAAGCACCCAAATACAACGTCTTCGTGATATCTTCTCTCAAAACAGTGGGATTAGTATTGATTTCAAGGACAAAAAATGGATCATCTCTTTTCAGAAAGATGTTTTTTGTGATTTAAAACAATATTTTATTTTATTAAGGCACATCCAAAAATCTGAAAGGGGAAACCTAAATTTAGTGCAATTAGAACAACTTCTTTCAATTATAGAAAAGGGAGCTGTGCTGCCTCAAATGGAAGACGAATGGCTGGATGAATTTAAGAGTAAAATATCAGATGAATTACTTGACCTTTTAGTGCCACTTTATCAATGCAAAGAACTAATATCCAACCATCACTTAGCAGTTAGGCTGTCTAATGCCCTTCTCATCTTTGATCCACTCAATGAAACCGTGATAAGACATAAGGTTAATCAACTTATTTTACTCGG
>JBEPWN010000444.1:0-2822 GCA_041642395.1 Marinilabilia sp.
CCACCTTCTATTTCACAAAAGTATCCAATCCGATATAGCCTTCCAGTGATTTCAGATGACCGGCAGATTTGTAATGTTTAATGTTTTTTTCTGCCAGTTCGATATTGGACTTGATCCTTTCCTCTTGTTCTTCATCCAGGTGCGGCCATTTGTTTAAATACTCTTGTAAATATTTTAAGTGTTTTTGCCACAGGGTGATGTCTCCCAATTGTTTGTTCATTAATCGTTCCCGGTACCAGTCGCTCTTCAGCATATTTTCACGGGAAAACAACTCACGAATTTCGGGATCTTCCAGCCCTTTTCCGTTATAGTGCCCGTAAGCCATGATGTTTAAAATAGCTTTTAGTGGGGGTATGGCGCCTTCAATGCTTCCATCTTTGAAGTAACTTTCGGCCACCCATTGCTGAGCTTCAGTGATGTTATTTACTCCATCTACAAAGGCTTCGATGTCCTGTGTTTCGGGCTTAAGCATCTCTTCATTAAATATGGCATCGGGATTTTCGAATACGCGGCCCAGGAAAATTCTGGCAAATTTCTCTGTAATCCGGTATCCCAATCTTGAGGCGAGTATCTTTTTGCCTTCATGGTTAAAGTCATTCAGTTTTTCGAGGAACCCGTGTTCGATCAGGAATTTAGGATCAGCTTCTTCCTCCCGCAGGCGGCTCCATAATTCCGGAACCAGCAGGCTGACGTCATGATCCACACGATAATGAGGTCCCACATAGCCGGCGGCAGATGTAAATCCACTGTAACCTGTAATGATGAAAGACACCAGTGCGTTGTTCAGATCTGTAACAGGACTTAAAGCATTGAATGGTCCTTTGGTAAGGGCTCCTTCTGATCCGGCACCGGTGGTTGATGGCGATTTTCCGGTAAGACTACAGACAAAATCCATGAATAGTTCAGGAAATTCCTGATAGTGAATCGGGTTATATACAGCCAGTGATCTGACTCCCGGTTGGGGAGGATTATTGCGCCGTCCGCCAAGCACTGCATTTACCGGATTCAGGACAGGTTTGTCCAGAGGAATTTTACGGAACAAACGTGTTCCCACTTCGGCAATATAATTCTCACGATGTTTGATCAGGCCCGGGCGATTCTGAAGATAGCGCATATTGGCTGAAGGTTTTCCCTCAAAAATCCGCGGATGCGACGATGATACAAAATAGGTGCAATCTTTCTTTTTGGCCACCTCTTTGATGAGGTTTTTCATAGGCCGGGTGTATTTGTCAAACTCAATGGCATCTTCCATAATACCTTTTGCATCCTCAACCTTTAACGGTTCAAAATTGGAAATAAAGGTGTTTGGTGTTGAAAGATCCATTTCAGCCTGTTTGTCATATCCCCGGTGTATGGCTTCATCGGGTCTTTGGAAAAAGCGGTACTCACAGTTATGAGTGAACTTTGCAGCCGGATGGGTAAAATACGGCGACATAAACTCGAGATTTGAAGCAGGAATGACGGTGGATGTGGTAATATCATCTTCCATCTGAATTTTGTCGGAAGCAATATAATCCTGTCGCAATTTGAACGTGCGCCATGCTCCTTCACTTGTAAGACCCACTCTCAGGTAACTGGCTACCAGCTTGCGGTTTTTGAATTTTAATTCGTTGCCATATCTGCCGTCAATGATGTCCACAGAAAAGAATTTTCTCCAGTTATCACCCCATTCAGGACGGTAAAACCGTTTTACCAGATAAACCAAACCCCTGATGTGGTGGGGAATGTCTTTCAGCCATTCGTTATATTCATCTTTGTACCTGTTGGGAGAGGGGGTCAGTAGTTTGATGACAGATCCAAGGGAGCGGTCAGGACTTAAAATCGGACGTTCACGGTCGGTCTCTATATGCTCCAGATAAACATTTGAATAATCCTTATTTATGATCTCCTCTACCTTTTCGAAATCGGCAACGAAATCGGCGGTGAAAAGCGGACCGTAAATGATCGCATCTTCTATGGATTTTGAAATTTCTGATTTGCCGCCTCCCGAAACTGTGGAAGGTTTATGACAAAATGTGCCTTCTGCAACCGACCCGATGAGACGCCAGGAAGGAACATATTGATTTTTGTTCATGCGAACCTTATACCCGGCCGGAAGCAGATATGTATTTTTGGGATTTAGTCTGATGCTCTGCTCCTGTTTGTTGCTTATCCAGCTGACTTTTTGATCCATCAGATTGAATGCCGCATTTTCGGGCACATAAATGATGTCTTTATAGTTTTTATCCACCGCATATCCTTCCGGTTTTACGTCCATAAAATCGCTGTACATGCTCACCATATCATCAAAAGTCAGATCGTTTCCGGCAAATTGATTTCTGTCGGAAAATTCGTCGCCCAGATTATAGGATGGATAAGCGATGGCCCCGCCTGCATGTTCTTCTTCTACATTTCCAAGAAGATTGGCGGCATATCCGATCTGCGTTTTGACTTCTTTTTTTGAGTAACCATAGTAGTTATCTGCAATGAGTGTGACAATAACGCCATCTGATGTACGTGCGGTGATCTTGAAAGCTCCGCCGTCGTTGTATAACTCATCTTCGCTTTCCCAGCACATTCCGTCACGCTTTTGGCGCTCAGTGGCTTTGCTGATGTGGGGAAGTCCTGCTTCCTTCTTTTTGAGAGTAATCAGATGGGGAGCCAGAATCACGCATCCGGTATGGCCGGTCCATCCTTCAACATCAAGGGCAGAATCATTTTCGGGGAGATAGGGGTCGCCTGCATTTCCGAAAATAGATTCCACAAAATCGAGATTACTCACCAGATTTCCGGGTGCAAAAAAACGGATTTCCATTCTTTTATCCTTACATCCCTTTTCGATG
>JBEPWN010000445.1:0-2817 GCA_041642395.1 Marinilabilia sp.
CCCACTCCTTGTTAAGTACACCACTAAGCAATACAGGAGTGGCTACTTTGCCCTTCATTAAAATTTCGGCTTCGCCATCATGTATCATCCTAACTGCCATCTCTACACACTTTACGGCATCTGGTTCGTGAATAAAAGTGGCATCGTCAAAATCATAACCTTTTTCTTCAATGATATGAAATGTTTCTTCGCGATCGCCAATAAGAATGGGTTCAATATAACCAGCCTTATAAGCTTTATGCAAAGCATTGAGAGAAAAAATATCCTGAGAAACAGTTAAAACCAATCTTTTAGGTGGTTTAGAAGTATCAATCAGGCTCTGAAGATCGGATAGATGTTTAAACATATTTTAAAGATTATAAATCAATTGAATTTTATAAAAAAGATGCAGTGGCCTTATCGTTTGGACAATTCTTCAACAATTGTTTTTGTGTCTTTTGCAATTACAAGTTCCTCGTTGGTAGGAACCACCATCACCCTTACTTTACTGCTGGAAGAGCTGATATCCATTTCCTCACCTCTCAATCCTTCATTTTTAGATTCATTGATGTTTAAGCCGATAAAATCGAGTCCTTCACAAACCATACTCCGCGTAGTATCACCGTTTTCTCCAATACCTCCGGTAAAAATAACAATATCTACCCCTCCCATGGCTGCAGCATAAGCACCGATATATTTTTTGATCCGGTAACAATACATCTGAATACCAAGATTGGCATTGTCATCACCTTTGGCAGCAGCTTCTTCTATTTCACGCATGTCCGAAGATATACCGGTAACACCCAGCATTCCGCTGTGCTTATTAAAAAGTGTTGATGCAGAACGGGTCCCAATTGCTTCTTTGTCCATAATGAAGGTCACAGCTCCCACATCCAGATCACCGCAACGTGTACCCATGATCAATCCTTCAATGGGTGTAAATCCCATAGAAGTGTCCACCGATTTTCCGTTTTTGATGGCAGCAACAGAAGCACCGTTACCCAGATGGCATGAAATAATTTTCTGTGTTTCAAAATCACGATCAAGAATATCACAGGCCCGTGAACTAACAAAACGGTGACTGGTACCATGAAAACCATAACGCCGTATTCCGTATTTCTTGTATAATGCCTGAGGTAGTCCGTACATATAGGCATATTTTGGCATGGTCTGATGGAATGCCGTATCAAAAACCCCCACTTGCGGCACATCGGGCAACAAAGAAGAAATGGCTCCTATTCCTTTCAGATTTGGTGGATTATGTAAAGGTGCCAACTCTATACACTCTTCCAGTTTATTAATCACCTCTTCATTGATAAAAACACTGGTATTAAACATTTCTCCCCCGTGCACAACCCGGTGACCAACAGCATCAATTTCATTAAGATCACCAATACATCCATGCCGTTCACTATTGAGCACTCCCAGAATATAATCGATCCCTGTCTGGTGATCCAGAATCTCACCTTCCAGCAAAACCTTTTCACCTGAAGACTTTTCATGCTTAAGAAAAGAACCTTTCAGTCCCACTTTTTCTACACCACCCTTGGCCATCACATCCCAGGTGCTGTCAATCATGTTAAACAACTGATATTTGATCGATGAGCTACCACAATTAAGTACTAGAATCTTCATTATATATTATTTTAAGCAACAGTTCTTTTGCTCCAGAATGTCGCATTCCGATTTATTTATCTTTCGATTCGTCAATTTTTTCCCCATTGGCATCATACCTGAAAAACCCCTGACCTGATTGAACACCAAGGCGTTTGGCCCTCACAAGACGTCTGATCAGAGGTGAAGCCTTATATTTTGGACCTCCAAATTCCTCATATAAGTTTTCCATCCACTTCTCTACTTTATTGAGGCCCACTATATCGGCCATCTGAAAAGGACCAAAACGCATTCCCATTCCAATGATCATGGTTCGGTCAATATTTTCGGCTGTAGCAACACCTTCCATGAGAGATTCGCAAGCTTCATTCAGCAATGTCACGAAAAGACGAATACTAACCAATCCTGCAGACTCTTCAACGGGGATAACTTCCCTGTTAATGAGTTTTACAAAAGTGCAGACCTTTTTATAGACATCGTCAGTAGTATAAAGACCCTTTACAACTTCAATAATACGGGCTTCAGGAGATATAACAAAAAAATGAAGGCTGACACAGCGATCAGGATGCTCCAGTTCACTGGCAAGTTCAGTAATAATTATAGTGGTTGCATTGGTTGCAATAATAGCGTCCCGGTCTACCACTTGTTCAATTTTGTGAAAAACATCCTTCCTGGCATCAATACTTCGCAAACCAGTCTTTTCATCGGCACGAACAGCCTCAATAACAAAATCACATCCGGCCAGATCAGAGAAATCAAGAGAACCTTTAATGCGCCCCATAATCGCCCTCTTCTCTCCCGATGTAAGTCCCCAACTCTCTATCCGGTTATCGAGTTCCTGCCCGATTTTATCCAATGAATTCTGAATTTTCTCCTCACTCAATTCAATAAAAACAACCTCAATCCCATGCCAAGCTGCAATACGTACAATATTTTGTCCCTCATTTCCACAGCCTACTACTCCAATCTTCGAAAACAGAGTTTTGATTCGTCTTTTGGCACTTAAAGCATACCGTTCAATAGGCTCAACAACAATTTCCGCCATCTCAATATTTGTTTAAAAACACTCAATACTATAAAAAAAGGCCGAAAACCGGCCTTTTATAATTTCAACAATAATTATTTCAAGGACTGATTAGCTGTAATTGCAACCAGACTAACAATATCACTTACCGAACAGCCTCTTGACAAATCATTAATAGGCGCGGCCATTCCTTGCAAAAC
>JBEPWN010000446.1:0-2805 GCA_041642395.1 Marinilabilia sp.
GCATATTGGCATGTTGTACCATTCGTCCGGTTGCAAACGGCCAGTAAGAACCGACACCTTCTGACTGCATTCCACCTGCATCCACAATACTGGGATTTCCATGCCCGCGTGGTGAAACCAAACGCCATAGCCAGGCTAAAGCAGGAGGCAAAACATGAAATAATCCCAGAATTCCGTAATTGGGATTTTCCATGGAACAAGGCGGTGTACGCACTCCAAAACTTCTAACATCGATGGTCACCGGTTTGTCCATAACATTGGGAACAATATCACGGGGTACCACAACCCGCGGATTGGGACACGTCACTCCGGGTTCATCTTCAATGTGGTTCCATATCAGAGCGGTACTGTCGGGAGTTGCTTCAATATTCAGGAACAACAATGGACGGGAAGGATTGATGGTCAATTTTTCCAACGTCGGATCGTCCCCATATTGCCTCACACTATCGGTACGGATGAACCAGGCATTCTCGGCATCAAGCACTCTCAGTTTCCCATTGTCGCGTTGCAATTCAGGGGGACAAAGAGCCATGTCGTCGGTTACCGGATTAAAAGAGCAAAAAATAGGCAGACTGATCAAACGCTTTTCATGGGTAATGGTATGTTCCCCAATTACAACCTGCCCGTCCGGCTCACGAACAATATGCTGCAACATTTCACTTTTTCCGCCACCACTGGCACCTTCGTGCATAAATGTAGTAATACTGTCATACGGACTGATCACCCGGGCTGTTGAGCAATGTGCCGTTATCCAGTTCTCTTTCTCTCCTTTGGTCAGCAATGCCCCATACAGGCCCTTCTTAGCACTGGGACCAGGATACAGATTATATGAATAGATTTCATGCACTTTTTCGGTGCGGTTATGAATAACAGCCTGTTTCCCCTCAAAATGAGTGTGACGGAAAGTGGGTGCCACATAAATAGCAGATTCTATTGCAAAATTATCATCCAGCTCATGAATGGGCGTAATGCTTTGCAACATGGCAAGTCCCATAGCGAAAAAACCAGCATTCGCAGGAGCAATGGCAATACCACCAACTCCTATCTTATAGGGTTTGTTTCCGGCAAAATAGAAAAATACCGCCAAATCCTGGTCCTTAAGCCAGTCAAACGTTTCCTTTTGAAGCGATTTGAATTCGTAGCCATACCGTTCACGGAATCGGGGTTTATCCGATGGCAAATCGTCTGCAACAGACATTGTACCCGGATCACGTCGCCGCATATATGATTCGGTATAATTGGCAGAAACACCATTCGAAACACTGTTGACAATGGCTTCGGTGTATTCACCTTTTCCGGGAACATCATATTTTACTTCAAATACTTTACTTCCTTTTCCGCCTACTGCCGCTTCAGCCAACTGCTCACTGGTTTCAAAAACAGTAAAACTCTTGCAGTTTTTGAGTATGTCTGTCACATTGTCGGGCAGATTTACTCCCTTATCCTTGATCTGTTTTAAAAAATCATTCATAGTTTATAATTATTTGTTTTTATACTTTTCTATTTACTTTATAGATGTTAGATACTAGATGTTAGATGCCAGATGAATTATTTCAAATTGAAAAACAACTTCTTAACACTTTAAATGAATTAAGAATACACAATTGTCTTACAGCCTACTACAAAAATATAACATACTATTGTTTACCGGAGTACGATAAATAATATTTAGAGATTGCTTCACTTCGTTCGCAATGACAGGGGATATGGTGAATTTGTGGTTGAAGTGAGGTAGTTTTCGGCTTTGCCGAAAACTACCTCACTTCAACTCTTCAACTCTGCATAATTTCCGTCATTGCGAGTAAAACGAAGCAATCTTTTATCAACCTTAAAATTTACCCGGTCAGTGATAATTTGTTTTCATTATTATCAGTTAAACCAAAAGCCCTTGGCCGGTTTGAATTTGCAAATCCACACCCGGCGGTCATCAAAAAGCCGGTGGTGAAACAACTACTAAAACCCGTGCTTTTTTGTCGCCGATACTCATTGCATTGTAATTCACTTTGGAGCTGAAATAAATGCTGTCACCCTCATTAAGATGATAATTATCCTGATCGAGCAAAAATTCAATCTCCCCGGAAAGTACCATGCAAAATATCTGCCCCACTTTATTCTCTAAAATTTCAATAAAATCAGATGTTCCTGAACACTCAACAATAAAAGGATGCATCTGTTTGTTTAAAAAGGGAAGATCAATGCCAAACAGTATTGTTCCCTGATCCGTTTTTTTTATCTCTTTTTCTTCACCCCTCCTAACGACCGGAGAAATATTTGCTTTATAATCACTCTCTCCAATAAGCTCTCCCACACTTGTATCCAGATGACCGGCGATGGATTTCAACGTCAAAACAGAAGGAAATGCTTTGGCACGTTCGATTTGTGACAAGGCACTGGGAGATATTCCAACCTGTGCAGCCAAATCTCCAAGATGTATTCCCTGCAATTCACGTTTACGCTTAATGCGCTCACCAATTCTTTTCATAAACTGTCCAAATTATCTGGTTACGAAGATAAGTGAATTACAATTATTAAGTACTACTTCATTTTTTAATAAAGGTTAAATTCAATGAAATCTCTTTAACGCAAGAAAACCACGTTCTGCTGAGAATGGTACCAATCTGATAACTTGCACATTCTCTCAGGAAGAACATTTTTTTTGTTCAGGAACGCAAAAATATTTTGGATTTCAGCTACTATTTAATACATTTGCAACCGCATTCAGGACAAGTAACAACGGTTAATGACAACGATCTGAATATAATTTACAGGTTTACGAATGCGGTGGCATAAAATCCACAACAGAAT
>JBEPWN010000447.1:0-2801 GCA_041642395.1 Marinilabilia sp.
TGTCAGACAGTGAAGGGGATATATTTCTTTTGCCGCCGGAGGCAGGGAATATGGGTGGCCAAAAAATTATAAGCCGCATGGCACACCCTCCTGGTTATGACAATGAATATCCCTGCAGCAGTATCTTCCCCATCTGGTCCGACAATCAGGAGCCTTTCCTCAGGTCAGTGGTAAGGCCGTCGTTCGGACTGGCAGAAGAGACTGTTACAACACTATATACTGCTGGTAACCGGCGCTTCTGGAAACCCGTATCGCAAGAGAGATGGATAAATGCCATGATATCGCGGGCGGAGATGACAGTTAACGAGGTTGCTGCCGGTGTAGATGCAGCTGATGAGCTTAATATCGCCGAAGAGCAGATAAACCGGATGAAAGAATATCTCAGGCGTATGAAGGAGATGGTCACCGAAGAAAATATTATTAAAAGGTATAGTGAATTAAAAGAGGGTCTTATTCCCCAATATGAAATGATGAAACAGAGTCATCCTGAACTGGCTGAAGAGTATTACCGGGAGATGATCGGGGGAATTGAGGAGTCGATGGAAACAGAGTTATCACAGGCCGGTAAGGGGCAGAAAGAGATTGAAGAAATGGAGCAAAAGCTGATGTCTGCCCTTATGCAGCGTGAAGATGTGTGGCAGCAGATGAAGAGCGCTATTGACAGAGGTAACTGGGATAAGATCGATGAACTTGCTGATGAGCATAAACTTGATAATCTTAAGCTGATTGCCGATGCCGGCAGGTCAATAGAACGGTTGCACGCCGAGCTGGCGGGTTTATCGCCTGCCGAACGGAGGGCGCCGGCATACGGATTCCTGATGCCCGATGATCATCCGGTTGGGACCCAAAGACAGGTGGTTGCCATGGTCTTCAATGCCGAAAGGGCATCAGGCCTGTTAGCAGCGAATGCTAAGGGATCGCGGGCTATCGTAAGCATTGAACCTGAATTCTTCAACTTTGCTGATACCGATGCCCCTATAAGGTTAATGGCATTGGAATACTGGGGTAGAAACACCACCAGGTACGATAATAACACGAGAAACCTGCTCGACGATATATGGCAGCATCTAAACTGGCAGAAATTGAGGACTATGGTAAGATGATCGGCGGGAATGAGGCAGCTGCATAAACTAAACCTATTCAACCCATGATGGAGGTCCTGCCCTCTCCGCCCATGGAAACATCCTCCATTACAATATCGCGGGCTTCCTGAAGATCGAGTGCCACTTCAGCCTTTTCGATGGTCACATTCGTAAAATAGATGTCGTGGACTTTTAATTCGGGAAATCCGTGAATTACAATTCCGGATTGTTGTTGGCAGACGGACAAGAAAACATGATTGACAAGCATTTGCTGAGTGGAGACTTGTTTGCGTTATTTGACGATAATTGCGGTTGCTTGCGTTTTTTAATATTTGAACATCTCATGACAAAAACTTATGAATAAAGTAGGTTAGAGAAGCTTTTACATTTTAATATAAAATCAATTCAGCTGAATGTGTAGGTAATATTTGTGATATCCGAACAATGGCTAAATCTACCTTAAACGGACAGAGATTTTCAGAGCGGCTTACTCAAATCATTGAAGCCAACCTGCAAAACGAACAGTTTGGAGTTACCCAACTTGTTCGTGAAATGGAGATGAGCCATTCAAGCCTGCACCGAAGAATAAAAAATGCTACCGGACTATCTATCAGCCAGTTTATTTGTCAGGTGCGATTAAAAAAAGCCCATGACTTATTAAAACAAAACCCATTCACCATATCCGAAGCAGCTTATGAATGTGGATTCCATAGCGTTACTTACTTCACCAAATGCTTTCATGACTTTTATGGTTTTTCTCCGGGAGAGGTAAAAAGACAAATGGAAAAAGAAAAAACCAGAATCCCCAAAACCAACCTGTTCCTATCAAAAGAAAAAAAATGGCTAATGGCTTCGGTTCTCTTGTCTGTAGTTTTGATTGCATTATTCGTTCCCCATAAGATGTTTAATTTTCATGTTTTCCCGGAAAATAACCGGCTGGAAAAAACCATTGCAGTGCTGCCCTTTAAAAACGACAGTCCAGACTCAGCCAACACCTATTTTATCAACGGGCTGATGGAATCCATCCTAAACAATCTTTCAGGCATTGAAAATATAAGTGTTCGTTCGCGCACTTCGGTTGAGAAATACCGTGCGGGCAGTAAATCGTTGATGGAAATTGCAAAGGAACTGGACGTAAATTACCTCGTTGAAGGCAGCGTCCAGAAATACGGCGATGAAATTTTGCTGAACATCCAGTTGATTGAAGCGCAATATGACCGCCATCTGTTTTCGGAACAGTACCGAAAACAGATTAACGAAGTAAAAGATTTGTTTGATCTACAAAGTGAAATTGCGTTGGATATAGTTTCCAAAATTGAAGCAGAAATAACACCGGAAGAAAAACAACTGATAGAAATAAATCCTTCGGTTAGCCTGAAATCCTTCGGTTTTTTTCCGGGGAGGAATGGAAGAGTAATTGAATTGGTTCGCGAAATGGGGTATTATTGAAAAAAGAAGTCCTCAAAACCTTCTGGCAAATAACTTAAAGCCCCTGAAACATAAGTTGAAGAATTGGCACAAAATTGAAAGCTTTTGCAAAATAATTGGTTAGTCCTTTCCCCTCATGTTTTCGAACTTTATTATTCATTTCATTTAAATAAAGGAGGAACAAAAAATGAAAACAAAAGGATTAAAAAAAATGGAAGCATGGGCTATTGTATTCACTCTGATTTTTACACTGGCATTAACAAATTCAGAAGCCCAGAAAAATTTTAAAAT
>JBEPWN010000448.1:0-2781 GCA_041642395.1 Marinilabilia sp.
AAATCCCTACGTTATCACCCTCCCGGCTATCACGCCTTGAGAGCCTTCTTACAATGCTATCCGGATGGTTGTCATAGGCGCGGACTGCTACGTAAAGAAAATTATCATCATACAAGACCTTGAACCCGGTTTTTTCAGAAGGTCGTCTTCCCTCGTAAGGCTCACGTTGTGTAAAATCACATTGCCAGGGAACAGATTGCCATGCATTTTCATCGGTTTTTCCATCAATAACAGGAGGTTCATTCATTAGCTTACTGACATTGTAAGCTTTATTCTGTCCAACAGAAACGGCAGAAATACCAATAAAAACGAGAATCAAAATAAAATAATTAACCAACTTCATAGCGTTTCTTTTTATGCTTTTGTACCATCTTTTATAATTTTGTACAAAACAAAAGCTGAACCAGAAGCTTTAATTTATTATATTTCAATTGTTTAAATTCTTTTTCGTTTCATATAAAGTGTACGCATACAAATAGAAGTGTACGATTTCATACAGATAACTAAATTTAACGATTCCCTTCAATGAATAAGATAATCATTTTATAATGATCTTTTCCACGAAATCAGTTTCATTGGTTCTGATGGTGAGCATATAAATTCCTGTTTCAAGCCCGGAAACATCGATGATCTCACGGTTTGAAGATGAAACCCTGTCAATCACTTTTTTCCCGGCAATATCGGTAACGATCACCTTTTGCATGATGTTATTATCGTCACCCTCTATATGTAAAGCTCCGGATGAGGGATTGGGATAAATCCGGAAAGGCGAAGTCCCTGATTCATTAATGGAATTTCCTTCCAACTGAAAATTGGCTGTAAGATTTCTGGAACTGTTAACCACAAAACTATAATTAGGCTCGGTGGATACAACAGTCCCCTCTTCAGTCCAGTTTACAAACAAATGCCCATCTTCAGGGGTCGCCATCAAATTGCAAACCTGATCAGCTTCAAAAACATCTCCACCATCGGTTTTCCCGCCATCTTCAGGCGAAGCAATGGATGTAACCGTAAATGCATTTAAGAGTGCTTTAAGGGTTTCATAAGCATCGATTTTACCTGATCCCCACCTGTTATTCGGAACTGAACCCGTATGACTATCGGTAGAAGCATATTTTTGCATAAAATACTTCACTTTTTCAGCAGATATATTTGGGGTTGCCTCAAGCCATAATGCAATTATTCCTGAAACCACCGGACTTGACATTGATGTTCCCTGGCTAACAGCAAACCACCATTCATTTATTTCATCACTCACATTTGCCACCACCTGAGGGCTGGTAGAATCATAACTCCCATCGAAAGAGTTAACCGATGAAACAATGACAATTCCGGGAGCTGCAATATCCGGTTTTATTCTACTATCAATAGTTGGTCCCTTACTTGAAAACGGAGCAATTGTCTCAAGTTCAGCATAGGAACTTAAATCATAATTTTCACCCTGATAATCTTCATACTGATTCTTGGAAGTATAAGCACCAACGCTAATAATTGATTTACCCGTACCTCCTATTTCACCAACGGTATTTTCACCATCTCCGTCAATTTGGGGAAAAGAATAATTCAGACTGGTAAAAACAGCCTTATCCTCACCCGCACACCAGGCATCAATGGTACTGTTTTCAGCTGCGATCTCTATTTCTGCATAGTCAAATTCATCCCCGGTTTCATCCTGTTCACTATTATCCAAATAGATGCGGATGTGCGGTTTATTATTTTGATGATTGGAATGTTCTGAAGAAATTTCAACCTGAATTTCATCGATATCAATATCATCCTCATCTTCCAGTAAATAACTATTGGTTGCATTTTCAGCCGTTGAGATATGACCGGTATAATCTTCATATTCATCCCTTTCAGTATTGTAAATATTAACCGAAACACTAAAATCCTGTCCTTCTTCTCCCCAAATATCCAAAAAAGTGATGCCACTGGTTTCAGGAGTACTTTCGGTAAATTCAATAAAACTGTAGACGGTATCACGAGCCTCAAATGAATGTTTCAGATGTAATTTATCATTTCCTTCGTTACCCGCTGCTCCCACTATTATTTTTCCATTTGTGGAAATATTATCGCAAAATTGATCAAAAACCGAACTGCCGTCATGGGGGCCTAAATGAGATCCCAGGCTAAGGTTGACAACAGCTGGTTTGTCAACAGCATCTGAATGATTAAAAATATAGGAAATGCCATCAGCAATATTGGTATGCTGTAAATTTGATTTAAAAGATACAAACACAATTTCACTTTTATAGGCCACCCCTCTGTAAGTATCGCTCAATGCAGAACCACTGCCGGCTGCAATACCTGCAACATGTGTTCCATGACTGGATTCATCATCGGAATATTGCCAGTTTAATATCTCAGATTGAGTATCCATTTCTGTTCCATAAGAAAATCCGGGTGGTGAAGTGCCCGTTTCATTATTCTGTTCCCATACTTTACTTATCCGATAGTTGTTATAGGCAGAGTCATAAAAGGTGGGATGGGTATAATCAAATCCATGATCAATAACACCGATAATAACACTGTCGCCACTAAAATAATGTGGTAAATCCAGGCCTTCATGAACAGTATTAACTGATGTAAAAGACAGGGCTTTATCGAGCCTGGGTTCTACTTTATGTCCGGTTTCCACATAAAAAATGCCATCGATGGATGATAAGTGCTCAAGTTCATCAATGGGAATATTAACCGTCAAGATATTAGATACTCTTGTATTTATAACGGCATTTATTCTGTCAAACTCCGCTTCATCAAAAGCATCAGAAACCAGGACGA
>JBEPWN010000449.1:0-2771 GCA_041642395.1 Marinilabilia sp.
TTGATCGAAGACGGCATGAATGCCGATCACGACATTGGAGAAGTTGGCGTACAGGCTATTTTGCTGGTTGAGGATTCTGTGAGGTTTTATTCCAGTTATCTTCCCCTCATATATAAGATCGTGTTTCGTCAGTCCAAAAAATTTATGCAGGAAGGACTGAATGAACATCAAAAAATGACACGTATGCGGGGGCGTCCTAAAATCCTTTTGGCGCGCACCTATGAAGAAGCTGAAGGATTTTACAATAAATACCATCACAATTTACTTGGAATTATTTCTGATGTTTCTTTTAAACACGAGGGGGAAAAGGAACATGGTGCCGGCATTGTTCTGGCCCGGAGAGTGAAGGCCGATAATCCCTTTATGCCTTTTATGCTCCAGTCCTCGGATGCACGGATTGCCGAAGAGGCAAGAAAATTGAAGGTTGGGTTTATTCATAAACATTCAAAATTTCTTCTTCAGGAACTTAAGGAATTTTTGAATACCTATCTTGCTTTTGGCGATTTTATCTTCATCGAACCCAAAACTGGAAAAGAAATAACGCGTGTCAGTAATTTGCGGGAATTACAAAGCAAACTGATGGATGTGCCGGATGAATCGTTGCTTTACCATTTTAAGCGTGATCATGTTTCCAAATGGCTTACGGCCCGTGCTTTGTTTCCCATTGCCGATGTTATTCGTGAGCTCAAGGTTAAGGATGATGTTTCGATGGCCGACCATAAGAAGAAGTTGATGCGGTTGATTTCGGATTTCCGGAAGAGCAAGGGAAGGGGCATCATTGCTTCCTTCGACCGCAAGCGTTACGATGAATACATGACTTTCTCACGCATCGGTCAGGGGTCGGTTGGGGGTAAAGCCCGCGGATTGGCATTCCTAAATACCATCATTAAGAAACATTCCGAATTAAATCAGTTTCCCGATGTGATGATTATGATCCCCAGAACTGTTGTTTTGGGCATTGATGTATTTGAGAGTTTCATGGAAGACAATGATCTTTATTCAATTGGCTTGTCAGAAGCTTCGGATGAAGAAATATTGAAATATTTTTTAAAAGGAACATTACCCGGTCATCTGCGTGATGATCTGATCCGGTTTATTCAGGTGGTTCGTCGCCCCATTGCTGTCCGTTCGTCGAGTGTTCTTGAAGACAGCCAGTATCAGCCTTTTGCCGGAATATATACCACTTATATGATCGCTCCTTCAGATGATGAAACGATGGCCGATCAGCTGCTTGATGCCATTAAGTGTGTATATGCTTCAGTTTATTATAAGTCGAGTAAGGCCTATATGGAAGGCACGATGAATCTGATCGATGAGGAACGGATGGGCATTGTTTTGCAGGAGGTGGTGGGACAGTCGCATGGAAATCGTTTTTATCCCACATTCTCAGGTGTGGCCCGTTCGGTTAATTTTTATCCCATACCACCCGAAACTGCTGAGGACGGAGTTGTGAATGTGGCACTGGGGCTGGGACGGCAAATCGTGGAAGGGGGTGCATCATTACGATTTTCACCACGGTATCCGCATAAGGTTTTGCAATTGTCATCACCAGATATGGTGGTTCGTGAAACTCAAAAAACATTTTTTGCACTTGATCTGGATGCCACCCGGTTTGAGCCTTCCGTAAATGATGCTGTTAACATCATTAAACTGAATATTCAGGATGCTGAACCCGATGGTTCATTAAAATGGCTGGCTTCGGTATTCGATATGCAAAACCAAATGATCCGGGACGGGTTGATGGCTGATGGTATACGGTTTATTACATTTGCCAATATTCTAAAATATGATGCGTTTCCTTTGGCTGAAATTTCAAAGAAAGTGCTTGAAATAGGACAGGATGAAATGAAACAACCTGTCGAAATTGAATTTGCTGTTGATTTGCAAAATCCCGACGGAATACCGGTTTTTTATTTGTTGCAAATCAGACCAATAGTTGACACAAAGGATCCTGCGGGACCCGATTTGTCTGATTACAATCCGGAGGATTGCTTCCTTTATTCAACATCTTCACTGGGAAATGGTGTTGTTGATGATGTGCAGGATATTGTGTATGTGAAAACCGATAATTTTAAGCCGTCACTCAATCATGAGATTGCCCGTCACATCGAAAAAATCAATGATAAGTTGCAGAAAGAGGGTCGTCCTTATTTGCTGATCGGACCTGGACGGTGGGGATCTCAGGATCCCTGGCTGGGTGTTCCTGTGCGATGGGGCCAGATTGCAGGTGCCCGTACCATTGTTGAAATGGGGCTGGAGAATTACCATGTGGAACCCAGTCAGGGGACTCACTTTTTTCAGAATCTGACATCGCTCAGAGTTGGATATATGACCATTAATCCTTCCATTGGTGAGGGAAGGATTAATCTGGAATTGCTCGATCAGAGGCATGCAGAGGAAGAAACCGGACTGGTGCGCCATGTCCGGTGCGATACGCCATTTACAATCATGATCGACGGAAAAAGCAGCAAGGGGGTTGTGTTGTTTTAAAAAAAATACGGCGTTGAATTTCAACGCCGTATAATATATGATCTGACAGTTCGGTTTGCTCTTACCGGTTTTTCCGGCTAAAAATTGAATATTTTGTAAGCCAAAGCAAACGTCAGATTGTTGTTAACCTGCTCAAGTTTGTTATTGGCTTCACTTAGTCCCCAGGAATAACGAACGTCGAAGTTAAAACTTCCAAATTCAACACCGCCTCCTGCCTGGAAACTCCATTGTGCTGTTTCCATATTTTCCGAAATGGAACCGTAACTGTTTACATCCGACCA
>JBEPWN010000450.1:0-2769 GCA_041642395.1 Marinilabilia sp.
TTGTAATTAGTTGTCAGTTTGTTGTTTGAATTTAAAACACTCAAAGTGTTAAGCGGCTGCTTTTCAGTGTGATATAGTTCATGTAATATCTTACATCTAAAAATCTATTGTTCTTTTTACGCTATCTAAAATCCGCAAGTCAGGGCTTGACTGAATGATATACAGTGAGTTAATGAATCTTTGCTTTGGCCAGTCAAACCCTGAAAATCATTTAATTACATTTAGTGCTGCGGAATCCGGGGTTTTACAAATTTCAGTAAAAACTATCATTCCGGAAGCTTCTTGATTTTGTTCCTACTGATTACATACGGCATTTTTGCATAATTATTTTACAAATATAAAAACCCTGCATCAATCATACCCAAAATGTTAACATTCTTTTATCTTTGTATGTTTGATTGACTGATAAAAATGCATAAAACCGAACAAAAACTGAACAACGGGAATGGAAGAGGCCGCAAAAGAACTGCTTAAAAATATTGACAGCCCGGAAGATCTGCGTAAACTGCCTCAGCAGGATTTGATGCAGGTGTGTAAGGAGCTGCGCGACTACATCATTGATGCGGTTTCGTGTAATCCGGGCCATTTTGGGGCCAGCCTTGGTGTTGTGGAGTTGACGGTAGCTTTGCATTATGTTTTTAACACTCCTTACGACAAAATTGTTTGGGATGTTGGTCATCAGGCCTATGGACATAAAATACTTACCGGGCGAAAGGATGTTTTCCACAACAATCGAAAATATAAAGGCATTAGCGGATTTCCCAATATTTTTGAAAGTGAATATGATGCCTTTGGTGTAGGACATTCTTCTACCTCTATCTCTGCAGCACTTGGTATGGCCATCGCTGCTCGCAATAAGGGCGAAACTGAACGTCAGGCAGTTGCAGTAATTGGTGATGGCGCCATGACCGCAGGACTGGCCTTCGAGGGATTAAATAATATGGCTGCCAGCAAGGCCAATATGCTTGTGATCCTCAATGACAATAATATGGCCATTGATCCCAATGTGGGGGGATTCAGTGAATATCTGGTAGATATTGCCACCAGCCATACTTACAATAAACTTCGGAAAGAGGTTTTTAAGGCTTTAAAAAAATTTAATATCGGTGGGCCGCGTTCGCGCGATATGATCGTGAAGATTAATAACAGCATCAAGACTTTGCTGACCCGGCAGACCAATATCTTCGAGGGACTCAATATTCGCTATTTTGGCCCTGTTGATGGTCATGATGTGGAGCGCCTGGCCAATGTTCTGAAGGATCTGAAAGAAATACAGGGACCAAAAGTACTGCACATCATAACAAAAAAAGGGAAAGGATTTAAGCTGGCCGAAGAAAACCAAACTGCCTGGCATGCCACAGGCGGAAGTTTTGATAAAATAACAGGTCATTTTCTGGAGACATCATCGGACATCCCAAAACCACCTAAGTTTCAGGACGTTTTCGGACACAGCATCATTGAACTGGCCAATCTTAACGAAAAAATTATGGGTATTACACCCGCTATGCCCACCGGATGCAGCCTCAATCTGATGATGCAAAAGATGCCTCACCGGGCATTCGATGTTGGTATTGCCGAACAACATGCAGTTACCTTTTCAGCAGGTCTGGCGATTTCAGGTATGGTTCCGTTTTGTAATATATATTCCACTTTTATGCAAAGGGCTTTTGATCAGGTCATCCACGATGTGGCTTTGCAAAACCTCAATGTGGTGTTTTGTCTCGATCGCGGCGGACTGGTTGGCCCAGACGGTCCTACCCATCACGGCGCCTATGATGTGGCCTTTTTGCGATGTGTTCCAAATATGACTGTTTCATCACCGATGGACGAATCTGAATTGCGCAATCTAATGTATACCGCTCAGCTTCCGGATATGGGACCTTTTTCCATTCGATATCCGCGGGGCAATGGCAGCCTCGTGCACTGGCAGACTCCTTTTGAAAAGATAGAAGTGGGCATCGGTCGCAAACTTTCCGAAGGAACCGATCTGGTCTTTCTTACGCTTGGTCCTGTCGGGGTGAAAGTACAGCGCATCATTGAACAGTTGGCAAAGGAAAATATATCTGCAGGTCATTATGACATGCGTTTTGTAAAACCTATGGATGAAGAACTACTTCATGGAGTATGTAGCAATTATCAAAAGATCATTACTATAGAGGATGGAACAATAGTGGGTGGCATGGGATCGGCTGTATTGGAATTTATGTCGGAGCATGGATATCATACCGATGTGAAACGCCTTGGCATTCCCGACCGTTTTATTGATCAGGGAACGCAGACAGAGTTGTCGCGTGATTGCGGATATGATATGGAAAGCATTCGAAATACAGCCCGTGTTATGGTGGGGATTAAAAGTACCTAAGGGTATGATTCTATAACTTTCCCACGGGCATTATGTACAAAGGATTTTCGTCTTTCTTCATGTTTAGAATTTCTTGTACGTTCTTATCATCAAATGCGCCAATGACTACAGTTCCCAAATTGAGGGAGACAGCTTGTAAATATACGTTTTGTGCTGCATGTCCCGCCTCCATATGGACATACCTGATGCCTCTGTCATTGTACTTTGTGGTTGTTCGTTCGTACACCGCCGCAAACACAATTGTAATGGCACTTTCTTTAACCGGTGACTGGCTCAGTGCGGCCCTGTATAACTCAGTCAGAAAACTTCCGTCGCGGACTTTGGTAAGCTCGTGGTCATTAGGATTATATTTATAAATCCCTTTGGAAATGCCCCTGGCATTTTCTATGTGCAGATACAATTCAAGG
>JBEPWN010000451.1:0-2767 GCA_041642395.1 Marinilabilia sp.
TGTATTTGGTGCTGGCAAAATGATTGAGATGTTTGAACAAAAACTTGAAGGTCTCAAGCAGGGTGACAGTTTTAATTTTGAACTGAAATCACATGAAGCTTATGGCGAAGTGAACAAAGATGCTGTCGTCGAACTTCCTAAAAATATTTTTGAAGTTAATGGTGAAATTGATGAATCTCTGTTGAAAGTTGGTAATATGGTGCCCATGCAGGACGCCAGCGGAAACAGACTTAACGGGATTGTACTGGAAGTAACTGATGAAACTGTTAAAATGGACTTTAACCATCCATTGGCAGGCGATGACTTGCACTTTGCCGGTGAAGTACTTGAAGTACGTGAAGCTACCGAAGAAGAGCTCGTTGAAGCTGTTGGTGGTGACAATTGCAACTCCGAAAGTTGTGGAGATGGTTGCAGTTGCTAAAAGAAATTGAGTTTTTCAATAAAAAAGGTGTTTCGTAGTATATGAAACACCTTTTTTTTGCTCATGTTTAAGGTATCACCTATTTTTACACAGTTTGTAAAATAATAGATCGTTAGATTTTTAGATATTAGATGTTAGATGGATTGTATCATATTAAAAAAACAACTTTTTAACACCTCAAGTGTTTTAAATTTGAACAATTGACTGACAATCTATTACAAAAATTTTACAGACTATTGTAAAACTAATTATTGCTAAAACCCAGAAACGATGGCAGGAAATACCTTTGGAAGATTATTTAAGTTAACCACATTTGGTGAGTCGCATGGTCGTGGTGTAGGGGGTATACTTGAAGGGGTGAAGCCCGGACTTGAAATTGATATAGATTTTATTCAAACTGAACTGGATCGCCGGAGACCCGGACAATCAAAAATTACCAGTCCGCGTGATGAAAAAGACCGTGTGGAATTTCTTTCAGGAGTTTTTGAAGGTAAAGCCACGGGTACACCTATTGCCTTTGCCATCTGGAATAAGGATCAGAAATCTGGTGATTACGACAATCTCAAAGACTTGTATCGTCCCTCACATGCAGATTATACTTATGATGCCAAATATGGAATTAGGGATCACAGGGGAGGCGGGCGGTCCTCTGCCCGGGAAACAATTGCCCGGGTGGTTGCAGGGGCCATTGCCAAATTGATGCTTCGTGAGATCGGAGTTGATATTACAGCTTTTGTGTCACAGGTTGGCAAAATTGTGATGCATGAAATTCCCGAAGATCTCTCGTTGATCGAATCCACTCCGGTACGCTGTCCCGATACCGATACGGCAAACCAAATGATTGATTATATCGATCAGGTGCGTTTGGATAACGACTCGGTAGGGGGAGTGGTGAGTTGTGTGGTAAAGAATGCTCCTGCCGGATTGGGAGATCCCGTCTTTGATAAGTTACATGCTACGCTCGGACAAGCCATGTTATCAATCAATGCAGTCAAAGGATTCGAATACGGTATGGGATTTCAGGCTGCCCAAATGCGGGGATCACAGCATAATGATGAATTTTACAGCGAAGAGGGGAAGATCAAATCCCGTACAAACCGCTCAGGAGGAGTGCAGGGAGGCATATCCAATGGAGAAGACATCATTTTCAGGGTAGCCTTTAAACCGGTGGCTACCATACTGAAAGACCAGAAAACTGTGGATAAATCGGGTCGGGAAGTGGTGATGAAAGCCAAAGGGCGTCATGATCCATGCGTTGTTCCACGAGCAGTTCCCATTGTTGAAGGCATGGCTGCAATGGTAATTGTTGATAGCTGGTTGATGAATAAAACTTATCGATAAAAATAGATCAATTGATAACTGATCATTGATAACTGATCATTGATAACTAATCATTGATAACTGATCATTGATAACTGATCATTGATAACTGATCATTGATAATTGGTAATTGAAAATGAAAAACATACCCCTTCATTGGAAGATAATAACAGGACTTGCATTTGGTATTTTATGGGCTCTGGCAGGAAGCTGGTTGGGCTGGAGCGCGTTTACAGAGAACTGGATCGCACCCTGGGGACGCATATTTATCAGTCTTCTTAAGCTCATTGCAGTCCCGCTGGTATTGTTTTCCATTATTGGGGGCATTGTAAGTCTGGGGCATCCCCGTGATTTGGGGCGTCTGGGCGGTAAAACATTGCTTCTCTATTTTGCGACTACCTTCATATCGGTTACTATTGGTCTGGTTTTGGTCAATATCATTGCACCCGGCAAAGCCCTTGATAATGAAGTCCGTCTTGAAAACAGGATGAGTTATGAAATCTGGTTGCACGAGCAGGGAATGACACCAAAAGACGGACGTTGGTTTTCACGTGATTCAGCCTATTCTGAAATATTGGCAGATGTCGCATCCCGTCAGGGATTTGAGGAGACCGAAGAAGTTCGCGAACGTCTCGAAACTGCAAAAAAAGCAGGAGACGAAAGCCCTCTTGTATTTTTAGAGGAAATGGTGCCTGAGAACATATTTCTGAGTCTGGGTGATAACCGTAACATGCTTCAGGTTATTTTCTTTGGAATTTTTTTCGGAATAGCCATATTGTTTGTGCCAAAAAAGAAAGTTGCACCGCTACTGGGGGTCACAGAGGCTGTGGCTGAAGTCTTTCTGAAAATGGTGGACATTATAATGAAAGCTGCCCCGTTTTTTGTTTTTGCGCTAATGGCAGGAATGGTGAATCAAATGGCTGGTGACAATCCCGCCCATGTACTTGAATTATTCAAAGGGCTATCATGGTATGCATTGGTGGTTGCTTTGGGCCTGATTATTATGGCATTTGGACTATATCCGGC
>JBEPWN010000452.1:0-2761 GCA_041642395.1 Marinilabilia sp.
TTTCACTTACAATTTTAGGTAAGATGTAACTAATCAGTCTGCAAGTTAGCGATAATATTAAGAGCAGATAATACACCCTGATTATTTTTAATACTGGTGTCAGTAATCGATCTTAATACTGCAAATGCATAAGCTCCATCGGTTGATTTGAACTGTCCAGATATTTTCTGTTTTACTTTTATATTTCTGATAGCTCTTTCAGAGGCATTATTATCAGGAGGCACTTTGGGATGATATAAAAATGTAAAGATGTAACTTCGATATCTGATCATCCTGTTTTGGAAAGCAACCAATTCTTTATGTTTATCAGGCAAATCTGCACTCAATAATATGTCGAGTCTTTTTTCAATGCTATTTTTTTTGGGATTATGAACATAGTAATCCGCGGCATTCATGTTCCTTTTTAAATCCAAAGCAGACTGAAACAAATTTTTGCAAATCTTACTCCATTTATGATCGTACCTTTCTGTCAAATAATTTAAATCACGTAAAAGATGCGATATGCAAATCTGGTGTGATATAGCATCTGTGTTAAAATGGCTTCTCCAGCAATCATGCACCAACACGGCATTTTTAAAACCGGATTTGAATGTTTGTTCAATGCTTCTTTGGGCCCTGTTGTCAGTGATGGTAATGAAGGTGGTTTCTTCATTTTGCCAAGTCCATGCCCAATGCTTATCACCACAAACTTTCACTCCCGTTTCATCACTTCCAACAGGTAGTTTATTAGACAACAAGCTTTGTTTGATCATATCATAAGCAGGTTGGGCTTTCCTGACAAGTTTATTAAGCAAATAATGAATACCGCCTTCACTTATGGGAAGATGAAATACATCATTGAAAAGCTCTTTCATACGCAGAAAGGGCAGATATTGCCTGGAATGAAAGTAGCCAATCAAACTTTCAATGTTATTGCCATAACTTACCGGGGCATTGGCCTCGGAAGGAAAGTCGCATGTAGCTTCATGTCCACACGTGCAAACCTTTTTAAACACCTGATGTTCGGTAACCTTAATTTTTATCTCCGGTATATCGAACACCTGCCGTTTACCAACATATTCATATGGAAATGTCAATAAATTATTCCCACAGCAATTGCAATAAGAAGGAATATGTTTTTCTGTATGATCAGGTATCTCAACCATTCTTAAGGTATTGCCCTTTCTCCCTTTTTGTGCTCCAGGTTTGCGACCGGACTTTTGGCGCAGGCTTTTTCGTTTTGGGCGATTTTCATCCTTTGAAGGGGGAATGGAACTATTATTACTGTTCTTTGGTGTTTCGTATTTGGCAAGACGTTTCTTTAGTTCCTTGTTTTCTGCCTCTAATGCGGATAGCCGTTTTTCTAGAAAATCAATTCTTATGAAAAATTCTTGTATGATTAAATCTTTATCCAAAGCCTTATGTTTTTTTGTCAAAAGTAGCTTGGATAAAGATCTAAAACAAATTTTCAGCCCATTAGTTATTAGTTTTTTAATACGGTAAATTGTTAATAGCTATTGATTTTTAAACTTTACGTTCTGGTGAATGCAATAAAATTTAACACGTCAAATTATTCTTCAAATACCGAATTCTAAGAATGCTAAAAATGCATAAAAACAAGATGTTATTCACACCAAACCATCATAATTGTTAATAGAACACAACTTTTGTTTGACACTGATTAGTTACCAACAAGCTAATGAATTGTTCGATAAATGGCTAAACGAATAATCTGGTCACCAAACGCGGTTCAGGATAAATTAAAAATTTCTCCAAACATCTCTTAGCCAATGTCTTCAGGATATTTATAAAGAGCGTGTTTGATTTTTTGAACATTCGGATTTGGAAATTATTTGAATTTTGTTCCGAAAGCTTTCGGAATGTAATTTGTAATTTCCCCTTCGTGCCTCTTCGTTTCTTATTTTCTTCGTGGCAAAAATGTTTTCGAGCGCAGCGAGAAAACCCCTTTGATTCTTTTCCTTTCTATTCTTCAAAAACATTCCTGTCAATAAGCAAGGGCTTCCGGTGATACATCTCCGGCTTATACAAGCGGAGCAGGAAATCCAGGTTATCCATTACGAGGCTTTCATCTTCATGATTGGGGAAATAAAAACCTTTTACAACATCATTCTCGATGACATATCGAACAAAAGCCGGACTCACTTCAGGATCAAAAATCAGATCAACCGGATGTGATTCCTCATTATCCGGATCATAAAGCTCATTAGCGGGATCAGAAATCAGGGAATTGTAGCCATAGATAACCTCCAAGCCGTAATCCGGATTGAAAAACACTACATAACCTTCATCATAACCCGCTTCATCAAAATCCTCTTCATCGGGGAGCACATCTTCCGGCACGCTTTCATTTATCTGCCGGTAGTGATACTGTACAAAGTCAGTGCTGAATTCTTTCCATGCATGTTCACTCTTTAGAAAAGCAATCGGCTTATTGTTATTGAAATCCAGAAAATGCCGGTACATAAGCCGGGTGTCACTCACCACTTGCTCCATGTCGGTAAAAAGCCGGCTCTCCATAGGATCAGAAATTTCCTCCTCCATGATCTCCTCCGACAACTCTTCAAACATATAATTCCCGTTGGTCCACCACTCCTTCATCCACTTTACAAGTGCGGTAAAAACAACAGGCAATTCCATATCATTCGGCGGCATAACCAACGATTTTCTTTTCACATCCAGTTGATGAGCTGTGGCAATATGCTTCAGCTGTACCACTTCTTTATCCTGTCCTTTAATTAAATATTTGCTTCTACCGATAACT
>JBEPWN010000453.1:0-2750 GCA_041642395.1 Marinilabilia sp.
TTTTGGATTTAAGTGAGCCAATGAATTACCTGGAAGTGCAAACCATCTTTAATGAAGATTACCCGAAACATAAACTAAACTATTACTGGAAATCACTTTTCTTCAATGATTTGTCTGATGAAGCGATTGATAAATATATTGCATTGGGAAAAGCAAGGCCATCTTCCCTGAGCACCGTTGACATCTGGCATTTAGGAGGTGCTATCGATAAAGTAAAACATTCAGATACAGCTTACCCTCACAGAAATGCAAATTACTTATTTGGGGTAGAGGCTAACTGGGAAAAGAATAAAGCAAACCAGCAAAATATAGCATGGGCTAAACAAGCCATTGAAAAATTCCAATCTTTATCAGATGGTTATTCTTACCTTAATTTTGAAGGCGAAGGTGCAGAAGGCATTAAAGCAGCGCGGGGAAGGCATCATCAAAAACTACAGGAGACAAAAAAGAAGTATGATCCGGACAACCTGATCAATTGACAAAAACAGGTTTTTTATTATGATTGAATATTTGATGACCTCTTGACTGCCAGTCATCATATCAAAAATGAAATCTATAAATGTAATAATGATTTCATTTTAACAAGTATGTGATGAAAAGAATGGTGATAATTCACACCAAACTTTCCCAATTTAGGTTGCAACTTTCAGCAGTCAGGGGAGCACCAATATAAAAGTATTAGCGTTATATGATTAAAATTCATGTAACGAATTTTGTTTTAATGATCCTCCAGTTCCTTTTCCAGGGCCTGCTTAATCATCTGGTTAAGAGTAATACCTTTTTTGATGGCAGCCTGTGAAGCTTTTTTATGCAACTTTGGACTTATGCGTACATTAAAAACTCCTTTGTAGGACTTTTCAGCCGGTTTCCCATCTCGTGCACAATCAGCTAAATGTTGATCTACCATGTATATGAAGGCAGATTCCAGTTCTTCAACTGTTGAGCCCTCAAATGTTATTAAATCATCTATCCCTTCCACTTTACCAAAAAAAATACGGTCATCGGCACTAAAATTCACTGTACCTATAAATTCTTTATATGTTATTACATTTTTCATATCAATTTGCGATCTTTTAATTCCTGTCCGATTAATTCAATCTGGTACCTTTTCAAAACATTACCAGGATGTGGCTTATGCAGTTTAATTTTGTGACCATTCTTTTTATTAACAAAGACGACTCTTGAACCGGAGGCCTGCTCTTCTGTATAATCAAAAAAATTTAGCAGGCGTTTGAGCTCAGCATAAGTAAAATCCTTAGGCTTTGAAGCAAATCTGGCTATCAATTTCTCCTTTGTCCCCATTAAACAAATATACTAAATGTAACTGAAATTTAGTTGCAGGATTAAAAATTTTGAATAAATGAATCCAGATCAAGTTGCAACTTCCATCTGTCAGGGGAGCACCGATATAAAAGTATTAGCATTATATGATAGATTCATGTAACGCTTTTTCTTTTCAGTAAACCTCCAGTTCCTTCTCCAGGGCTTGTTTAATCACCTGGTTTAAGTGATACCTTTTTTGATGGCAGCATGTGAAGCCTTTTTATGCAGCTTAGAACTTATACGCACATTAAAAAAGCCTTTATATGACTTTTCTGCCGGCTTCCCTTCTCGTTCACAATCAGCTAAATGCTGATCCACCATATATCTGAACCCAGGTTCCAGTTCTTCAACTGTGGCAGATTATTTCCCATTCCCAAACAACCTATCGACAACTTTTAGCAAATCGGGTAATGGATTCAATTCATCAGTGGCAAAAAATTCTATGTCGCTTATTAAGTCAGGAATAGAGGTATGAACTGGTGGAATAAATACAGCATCATTTATTGAAGCACCTCCTATCCAGTTTTGACTGCGTCAGTATTCCCCCGGATTTTTATGTTTTCCCCGTACACCCTGAAGTAAAATTTTATGCGTCTGGCGGATTAATCTTGATGAAAAGGGCAGTTTATGCAGCTGCATTACTGCTTCATTCATGGCGCCGATATAATTTTGTACTTCTTCCCAGTCATCCCGTTTTTCAGTGGCTACATCTTTTTTATCAAGAAATGCCTCTTCCATATTTGTTCGGATGCCTTCTATTTTTGAAAATTGAGTGGCTTCTTTTGCAATATGCATCCGGATAAAAAGTTCAATATTCACATATACAAAAGCTCCCAATTATAAACTTCTCAACGATCTTGAAAGACTGGATATTTTAAAGGAGGTTACAGGAGCACAGCGAAATAAGCTTTATGTTTTCAGTGATTATCTGGCATTATTCGATAATGAATAAGAATATAGAAATCTGGTTTGCAGAATTTAAAAAATTAAGTTGAAACCATCTATTTCCATTTTGGATCATCAGGTATTTTACCGGCCTTAATTTCTTCTCTCCATTTTTCAAGCTTTTTTTCAGAATCTGACCACACATTGGCAATTAAGTCAAGATAACTCAGAACTATATCCTTCTCTCCACACTCAAGTAGTTCTTTAGCAAATATACATGATGGTCCAAAAGAACTCAACTGCGGAGATGTGGGACATTCTCCTGATTTTATTAGATACACTTTTGCTTTTTTTATATCATCCTCCCTTAGTGCTACTCGACCTAATAATGTATTTGCTTCATGAATCGTATTCCCATAATTAAAGGATAAAGTATCGACATTATTTATGAGCAATTCGTTTGCCAGTTGTTTTACCTTTTTATAATCGCCTGCTCCCATTGCAGCAAATGCAATGTTTTCCTT
The DNA here is from genome assembly GCA_041642395.1 of Marinilabilia sp. Lineage (GTDB taxonomy): Bacteria > Bacteroidota > Bacteroidia > Bacteroidales > Marinilabiliaceae > Marinilabilia. The sequence continues at coordinate 2,733 of JBEPWN010000453.1, forward strand.
TAACATGCTCTGATAATA
>JBEPWN010000454.1:0-2745 GCA_041642395.1 Marinilabilia sp.
TGATATGGATCCAACTCTAATTGCAGGAATTTTTGATGATGATGGTTATGAGATTAACCCAAACCTGATTAAAAAACCCGATCTCTGCGTGACTTGTATTCATGATAATGACCCCAAAGAGGAAATGTTATGCGACCTGACCAGGAATGATCAAAAGGATGATGATGATTTTATATGTTATGCCTACAAAAAGGGTAGTTCGTAGATGTGAGAGTACCTCATTCCAAAGGTGCCGATGTAGCTCTAAGCCACAAACCTCAATCCCCCCATTTCTAACCACTGTTGCAACCAGAAAAAGACAATATTCATGTGATTTTTTGACATGATTGGTTACTAATTAGATAAAGTGAACACGAGTTTATGTATTAACCAAAAAGTAACAGAATGAAAAATGACTAGGAATATGATAAAAGAAGAATTCCTGGATATTCTTCAAAAGAATATTGGGATATTGATTAAAGTATCAAGAGTTTATACCAAAGTTGCTCAGGATAGAGACGATTTAATAAATGATATAACTCTTGAACTTTGGAAATCATTTAAAAGCTTCAACGGAGATTCTAAAATCTCAACCTGGATTTATCGGGTAGCCATTAATTTAAAACGACACGTGTAAAATATTTATTAATGCCTTTCGCTATGGTTGGGTTTTTCTTAATGATCATTCAAAAAATAACATTTAAGTTTGATTTTGAGTCAATTATTTTATTGATCTTGATTGTTCTGGTATTTGTTTCATCGTTTTATTTCACATTTAAATTTTCCATTTATGAACAATTTAAAAAGCTTAATAGCGAAATTGATGAAATATTAAGGCTTGAAAAAGAGTGATAAAGTGCCGTGGCATGGAGGAAGTCAGGTCAATTCCCCTGGATAAGAGAAAATATGATTTCTGATTTGGCACTTAATATTAATCCCGAAAGGTCGGGCTAACCATCCATTGAAATGAATGTAACCGATTACAATGAAAAAGTTTGGGATCCTGTCCGTATTTCCTGATGAATCCTTTGATGTGATATTTAATCCCTGCTCTGTAGTTTTTGTGGATGATTTAAAACCGATTTGGCAGGAATGGAGAAAAGGTGATTGACAAATATTTGCCTTCATTTTTTGCAACAAGAGCGATAAAAAAGCTTTAAAGCAGTAGAGGCATTATATATATATATATCTAATGTTTGCCCATTATACAGCATCATTAATTTCCGTTCACAGACAGAAAACTTTCTTCTCTTTTTATATAAAGGCTAAATGTCTAAGTCACAACAAGTATTCGTTAAACAAAATTGCGTCAACTGTTGTTTTACATAGAGGATTATTTAAGAGAAAATATTATTTAAAAACAACATGTATGTTTGGATTATTTAAAAAAGACCCAGTCGCGAAGCTTCAAAAGAAGTATGATAAATTAATGAAAGAAGGCTACAAACTCTCTACGGTTAATCGTAAATTATCGGATCAGAAATATGCTGAGGCTGATGAGGTTTTAAAGCAAATGGAATCCCTTTCAAAAGATCGTTAGTCCCGACCTTCGGGATTAGATATAAGATTTAAGATGGATTGTATCTTGCTGAAAACAGTCACATAGTGTGCGTAATATTTTAAATGGAAACAGTTTCCTGTAAATTTTTTACAAAAGTTCAACGGGTTATTGTCCTTAAGTAGTGTCTGAAAAAAACGGACAAATGCTGAGGGACATTAATTTTCGGGTAATTACGAATATCCATAATATATGCCAACCTTTCGATTAGAAGTACAGCAGGAAGTTAATGCATCCCTGCAGGAAATCTGGGATTTTATTTCCTCTCCCGGCAATTTGAAGCACATCACACCCCCACATATGGGATTCAATATTCTTACACCCGGGCTGCCTGCAAGAATGCATGAGGGTATGATGATTGAATACCAGATTCAGATATTACCGCTGATAAAAACCAAATGGCTTACTGAGATAACACATATCAGGGAGCTGGAATTTTTCGTTGATGAACAACGCTCCGGGCCCTATAAATTATGGCATCACGAGCATCACATAAAACCTGTTGAGAATGGCGTATTAATGACCGATATTGTACATTATATTCCTCCAATGGGCCCTTTGGGTTGGGTGGCAAATAAACTTTTCATCGCCGGACAAATTGAAAAGATATTTGAATTCAGGGAGGCAGCTATTGTTGAGAGGTTTGGGTGAGGATTTTATCTTCCTGCCATTTCACAGCAAAAAACCTGTCATTTTTCAATTTTCTTTCCCGGCTATTTCATCGTGAGCTTCTTTTTTCTCCCAAATGCTCCCTCTACTTTTGCAATTCCTGATTTTTTATGAATTTTAGAACGAAGAAAAGGACTTGTTATGAGAAAAAGATATTGGTTTGCGACGTTGGTAATGTTCATTTTTGTTTTGCAAAGTGAGGCACAATTTCTCATCGATGGAGAATTCCGGATGCGTTCCATGGTTGATCATGGGTATATTGTTCCGGCAAAAAAAGGTTCTGATGCAGCATTCGGTGTTGACCAACGATCGAGGATACGACTTCATTATGACAGTGAGCTCTATTCGGCAAGAATGACTTTTCAGGATGCCCGTTTTTGGGGTGGTGACGATTTATACAATCCAACCGGACTGGAAGGTAATTCCGATGCATTGGGGGTATATGAAGCCTGGGTTGATTTGAAAATCAGTGACAACAGTCGACTGAAACTGGGGCGCCAGCCCTGGAACTACGACGATATGCGCGTATTGAGCTCGCG
>JBEPWN010000455.1:0-2745 GCA_041642395.1 Marinilabilia sp.
GTTAGAAGCAGACGTGAACAAATCAGGGCAATGGAGGGAATTGTCAGAAATGTACGCAGGGAAAATCCGGCAACCGATATTGTTATCATGCATTTTGTTGATCCGCAAAAAATGCATACCTATCGCTCGGGGAAAGTGCCGGAGGTCATACATAATCATGAAAAGGTAGCTGCTCATTATAATATTCCAACCATCAATCTGGCAAAAGAGGTCACAGAGCGCATCGATGCCAGCGAATTTACCTGGGAAGATGATTTTAAAAACCTGCATCCGTCACCTTTTGGGCAGGAGGTTTATTTTTTGTCCATAAAAGCATTTCTCGAAAAAGCGTGGTCCGGAACAGTGGCAGAGGACGACAAAATGGAGGCTTATTCTCTGCCCGGGCCAATTGATGCTGCGAACTATGACAACGGAAAACTGATTTTGGCAGAACAAGCCAATGTAATCAAAGGATGGAAGTTGGTTGAAAAATGGAAACCTGATGATGGAAAGGGAACGCGTGCAAATTATGTGAATGTTCCCATGCTTGTTGGTCAGGATGAGGATAGCACACTGGAATTTAAGTTTAGTGGAAATGCGGTTGGAATAGCCGTAGCTGCCGGTCCCGATGCCGGAATAATTGAATATCGGATAGATGACGGGGATTGGCAAAAACAGGATTTGTTTACAAAGTGGAGCTCAGACCTGCATCTTCCGTGGTATTATACATTGGGGACAGGATTGGAGGAGGGTGAACATTCGTTGCAAATACGAATAACCGTTGAAAAGAATCCGCAAAGCAGGGGAAATGTATGCAGAATAAGGTATTTTTATACCAACAACTGAAAACTTAAAATTCAAAATATGAAAAATGCTATTGTTTTAATCGTGTTGTTATTTACTGTTTTAGCTGGTAATTGCCAGAAAAACTATTTAGAAGAGTCAAACAAAGAGTTTGAAAATCGAATGAAATGGTTTCTTGATGCAGAATACGGAATGTTTATCCACTTTGGCTTGTACAGCCAGCTTGGGGGAATTTACGAGGGAAATGATGAAGGCCGTTATGCGGAATGGATTCAGGCGAACCAGCAAATTCCAAAGTCAGACTACGTGAAACTGATTGATACATGGAAGCCTAAGGATTTTGATGCGGATAAGATTGTCAGCCTGGCAAAAAAGGCGGGGATGAAATACCTGGTTGTAACTTCGAAACACCATGAAGGATTTTGTTTGTGGGATTCAAAATATACCGAATACGACATCGCCAATTCGCCTATGAAAGGCCGCGATTTTATGCAGGAGTTGTCCGATGCCTGCAAAAAACAGGGAATTCATTTTGGCACGTATTACAGCATTATCGACTGGAACCATCCGTCGCACAATATTCCTGATGCCGATGCCAAAGAAGTAACACGCAAGCGCTGGCAAAATCCTGAACTTCACCAAGGTAAAAAAGCAGAATATATGCAGTATATGAAAAACCAGGTAAAGGAATTAATTGAAAATTATGATACGGAAATCCTTTGGTTCGATGGCGACTGGGCTGACTACTGGACCCTTGAGGACGGAAACGAGTTGTATCAGTATATTCGTGAATTAAAACCTGAAATCATTATCAATAACAGGGTCTCCAAACGCAAAATATTTAAAAAGGATTTTGGTACACCCGAGCAATTTCATCCTGATGGCACACTTGACCATTATTGGGAGGCTTGCTACACCATGAATGATTCGTGGGGCTTCAAAATAAAAGACACAGACTGGAAAAGCCCTGAAGTGGTTTATGAAAAGCTTCAGGACATTAATGGAAAGGGCGGAAATTTTTTACTTAATGTAGGACCTGATGGAAATGGCGAAATACCTGAAACTTCAGTTGAAATTTTACTGGAGGTGGGCAAAATGTTGAAGGAGAATAATTGAAAGAACATCCGTTAAAAAGAATCAAATCATCAAAATGGAATTTGATCCGACAATGTGTATCTACCTGAAGATTAAACAATTTGTATCGGTTGGTGCCCAAGCCAGGGGTTTTTGTTGATGAGATATTTGTAAACGAAAAAAGGAGAAGTTCCTGAAAAATATTTATAAACGTCGTCAAAAAAATCTTACTGAATGAAGATTTTCTCAAGCTTTATTGTTGTTCTGCTCCTTGCTGTGTCATGCAATGAGTTGGACAATGAATCCCTTCCTGAACAATATAACGTTGTTTGGAATTCCCAAAGTAAAAACGCATCTGAGTCGATGCCTTTGGTAGGCGGCGATATAGGATGCAACGTATGGGTGGAAAATGGCGATTTGTTGTTGTATATGCAACGCAGCGGAAGTTTAGACGAAAACGGTGAGTACCTGAAATTGGGCCGGTTTCGCATTCAGCTTAATCCAAATCCTTTTATTGCAGACCATTCATTTCGCCAAGAGTTGAAACTGGAAGAAGGTTACATTGAAATTGAATCGAAGAACGATGAAAAAAAGACTGCCAGGATTAAACTTTGGGTGGATGTATTTAGTCCGGTCGTTCATGTGGATGTGGAAACGGCCGAAAAAACGGAAGTAAATGTAACCTGCGAAAGCTGGCGAACCGATGATAAGGAGCTTGCCTTTGGGAAAGAACGGTTTGGGGCGTTTGGACTGGAGGGATATTCGGGCATGATCGGACTCCAGGAAATGCTGATGCAAACCTTTGACGAGAAGATTCTGCTTTTTCCCGCCTGGCCTAAAGAATGGGATGTGGATTTTAAATTGCATGCTCCGGGGAATACCACGGTT
>JBEPWN010000456.1:0-2739 GCA_041642395.1 Marinilabilia sp.
CGACGAGGCTGCCAAAGGAATTATCATTCTGTCTAAGAATGATTCACTTGATTCAAAATTGGGTAAGTTTCTTTCTGAGAATCTTATCAATATTAAGGATGATGGATATAAAATTATTAAAAACGAGCGCAAAATTTATATTATCGGAAACTCTGAAAGAGGATGCTTATATGGTTTGTTCGAATTAATAGAACAAATAGGGGCGGAATGTGATATTTCTAAAATAGAACCCAAACAAATAAACCCTGCCAATGCGTTTAGGGCGGTAAAAATAAATCTTCCGTGGTCGCCATATCGTCCCGGTCCGGCAAATGATGTGCACATTGAAACCTGCAAGGACCTGAAATTTTGGGAAGCATTCTTAGATATGTGTGTGAAAAACAGGTTTAATGCGGTGAGTCTTTGGAATAACCATCCTTTCCCCTATATGATCCGGGCGAAGAACTATCCCAAAGCCACTCCATTTAATGATGAAGAACTTGCTGAATGGCAACACTTTTTCAAAACCATATTTAAGATGGCAAAAGAAAGAGGGCTCGAAACATATCTTGTTAATTGGAACATTGTGGTATCACCTGAATTTGCTGAAAATTATGGAGCAAAAGAGTATTTTGACCGATCGGAATTGGTAAAAAAATACACCAGAGAATCAGTAACGCAATTGATAAATGAATATGAAGATCTGACTGGATTTGGAACTACGCTGGCAGACTGGATGGGTAATTGGGGCGATGAGAAAATGACGCCGGAGGAACGTGAAGGATGGCTGAAAGAAACGATTATAGAGGGCATTAAAGAGGCAGACAGAGATGTAAAATTCATTCACAGAGCAGTTTTGTCTGGCGACCCAAAATTGATAAGAGAAGCGATTGATTATGCTGATCTTCCGGAGAAAACCATAGTTGAAATAAAGTTTAACTGGTCGCACGGACATTCAACGCCCAAACTTTCTTTAACCCACGCCAATGACGCAGGTACCATTATGAAAGAATTTTGGGATCCAAAGCCCGAAAATTATTTTATAACATGGATGGTACGAAATGAAGATTTCTTTGTACTTCGTTGGGGTGATCCTGAATTTATCAGGGACCACATTAACACGAATAAAAACGATTATGTGCAAGGTTATTTTATCGGCTCAGAGGGTTACATTCCTGCAAAAGATTATTCTCACATTGACCCTCATCCACAAAAAACATGGAAATATGCTTTTGAAAAACAGTGGATGTTTTATCACCTGTGGGGAAGATTGCTTTTTGATCCAAATGAAAAGGAAGTTACACTTGCCAAAGAGATTGAAGAAAGATATCCCAACATTGATGCCTTAGCTTTCTTAAAAGCATATTCACTGGCATCTAAGGTTCCTTTAAATATTGCCACATTTTACAAAGGCACATGGGATTTCACACTTTACAGCGAAGGTTTTTTAGCGCCCTGGCAGCCTGATATTGAGGATGGAAGATCTCCATTTATTTCTCTCGATGAGCTAATTGATCATGAAACATTGGATAAAAGTTACATGAATATCGCAGACTATGTTACAAAAGTTCATGCAAATATTCCAATAGATCAGGAAATGATAACCCCCGTTGAGCTTGCAAAAATGACCAAAAAAAACTGTGATAAATCATTAGCAATCATTAACCGCCTTGAAAAACAGAGTAACGATCCCACGTTTCAATCCGAAATTGAGGATCTTAAAACCTGGTGTTATCTTGGATTTTATTTTGCAGAAAAAATTCACGCAGGTATTGAATTAAAAACCTATTTGTTGTCTGATGATTTAAAAAACAAGGATGCAGCACTGAAACACGCCCATAAAGCATTGCAACATTGGGAAAAAATAGTTGAACTTACAGAAACCAGATACCAACTAATGCCTTATGTGATGATGACGCATCCTGAGAACAGATGGCCTGACTTTAAAGGGTTTCATTGGAAAAATTATATCGAAGAGGTTGAGTATGATATTGAATATATTCAGAGCATTGAACAGAACATAAATTAGGCACATTGCCGAAAAAGGGGAATCACGCACGATTATTATGAGGGGGTAAGCTTCCCGTTAAACACTTAATTATTAAATAAATATATCATTAAATTATTTCTAAAACTTAAAACTATGAGCATTTTACCTTACTTTCCTTTTCTGATTTTTATTGTTTATTTGGCAATATTATTTGGAATACTTTATTTGATTTATACATGGGTGAATAAATTTATATCCTTGAAACAAGAACATAACGACTTGTTAAGGGAAATCATTAAAAAAATGGAATCAAAATAACAAGCAGCCCACAATTGAGTAGGCGGCTGACGGACTAAAAGTCGGCTAGTATGCCTCTCACATTCGCATAAAAAACGACACTGCAAGTGAATAACATACTTATAATAGGAGCGACTGGAAATATAGGATTTGAGGTGATTCGATTTTTAACAAAGATTGATTCATCAAATAGGATTATTGCAGGTGTCAGTAACATTGAGAAAGCAAAAAATGTTTTTAAAGACTTTTCGGATTTAGATTATACACATTTTGATTTCGAGGACTTTAATTCATTTGATAATGCTCTGAATGGTATCGACAAGATATTTTTATTGCGACCTCCACACATTTCAGACATTGATACATATTTCAAACCCTTGATTCTAAAAATTAAGGAAAAAAAAATAAACCAGATAGTTTTTCTGTCAGTTCAAGGAGTAGAGAAAAGCAAAGTTATTCCTCACAACAAAATT
>JBEPWN010000457.1:0-2733 GCA_041642395.1 Marinilabilia sp.
AGCCGGAAGTTTCTGACTCTGTTGGAAGAAAACTGTCTTTGGACGCTTTAAAATGACCTCGTGAAATTTCTATCCATCCTTTTTCGCCAATGAATTTCACACCTTTGGTCAGATTTTCGTCGAAAGGTTCTGATGTCATCACCACTCCGTTTTCATACACAAATTGCATGTACTCAGTTCCATCTCCTATTGGGGATATTTCCACCGGCCCGCTTCCGTCCATTTTAAGGGCCCATTGGGCAACATCAAACATGTGTGCACCCCAGTCCGTGGTAAATCCACCGCCCATTTCTTTATACCAGCGCCAGGCACCCCAAAGCTGTTCGTCTTGTGGCGGATCCAGAGAAATGGGTGGATTTAATTCATGATTGAAATGAATGTTTTCAGGCAAAGAGGCCAGCCATAAGTCCCAGTTTAAATCTTCAGGAACTGATTCTTTCGGAAGATCGTAAGGTTTAGGAGGGGCACCAACATAAGCATGTATTTTTTCTATTTTACCGAGGGCTCCATCCTGAACCAGTTTAACAGCATGCTGGAAATTGGGATCGGATCGCTGCTGGCTGCCAACGGCCAGAATACGGTCATTTTCACGAACTGCTTTTACAAGTTCCTGTCCTTCCTTTATGGTGAATGTCAGTGGCTTTTCAAGATACACATCTTTGCCAGCTTTACAGGCAGCAATGGCAATCATTGCATGTGAATGATCGGGTGTGGCAATGACTACGGCATCAATGTCCTTGCGTTGTAGCAATTCCTGGTATTTTTCGTAAGTGGAGACTTGTACCTCTTTCCCTGCCTCTTGATAATGTTTATTCACACGATTATTAAAACGTTTCCGTTTGATGCCGTAAACATCACAGCCGGCAACTACCTTTACTCCGGGTAATTGAATAAAGCCATCAAGCAGATACATCGACTGACGTCCCATTCCGATAAAGCCTAATTTGATATCGCTGTCAGCATTTTTTTTATTGCACGACAATAGAGAAGAAAACATGGTAATACCTGCCAGTCCGGCTACAGTTGTCCCTAAAAACCGGCGCCGGGACATGGCATTTTTTTGTTGATTTTTCATGAATAGTTATTTAAGATTGAAGAGTTCATTATGATCCGTAAAGTTATTTGTTTATTTGATTTTTCAAATAAATTATGAAAAAAACGAAAGCAAAATAGCCATCTTGTAAATGAGACTTTTGTTTTTCCGTGGATATGAGATATGGCAGATGATCGGCTATGAGCATTCATAATGCTGCATTTGGTATTTCAAGAGATTTTTGTAAATTTAGTATCAATAGTGACCGGCAAATTTCAGTTCTTAAAATAGATTGCTTTGATGCATTTCCAATAACGCTTATTTCCAATTGGTACATGGATGAGTTTGGATCAGATCACCGAAACTTCGGAATATGATTCATCTTAAATCTTATATCTCAAAATCTAACAGTCTATTGCTATTTAAAGGTATTTTTAATCGCTAACTAATGTTTTCTAAAAATGAAAAAAATAATTCCTGCAACCTTCTTAGCTCTTTTTACCTTTTTTTCTTGTAACCAACGTGATGATTCTTTTGAGGTGATGTCTTTTAATGTTAGGCTTGATCATGCCGGCGACCATGAAAATCATTGGCCGAAGCGCGTGCCATTGGTTTCGGAATATATGGAGGACCGCCATCCTGGTGTAATAGGGATGCAGGAAGTTTTACCCAATCAGTTGGCTGACCTTAATGAAATACTAGGGGATTATGAATTTGTTTCAGCAGGTCGTGTAGATGGAAAAGAAAAGGGGGAAGCGTGTCCTGTGTTTTATCACAAGTCGTTATTTGAACTGATGGAGAGCGATCATTTCTGGCTTTCAGAAACACCGGATGAACCCGGCAGTATGAGTTGGGACACCCATTATCCACGTATTGTAAGCTGGGTTAAGCTGAAAAGTATTTCCAGCGGTTATGTGTTTTTTGTATTCAACACGCATTTTAGTCATATTAGTGAAGAAGCCCGAAAGAACAGTGCCGAATTGTTGCTCCATCAAATCAATGAAATTGCGGGTACTTCAGCAGTTATTCTTACCGGCGATTTTAATGCATTGGAAGAATCGGCCACCTATAAACATTTAACATCAGGTGGTAATGATCAGGCTCTTTTGTGGAATGCAGAAGATCTTACCGAAAACACCAGTGGAGGAAATATTTCTTACAATGCCTTTGATCCCGGGTTTGAAGGTACACGAATCGACTTTATTTTTGTCAATGCCTATTTCGATGTTTTGGAACATGCAGTGGATGAGGTTCGGGAAGATGATTTGTTTATCTCTGATCATTATCCGGTCAGAGCTGAAGTAAGCGTGAGGCCTAAAGCTAGAGAAAGGAGAGGCCTTTAATAATTTGAAGAATCGGGAGGTCGTTAAGAAGAAGGTAAAAATCAAACTATTTCGCCCCATTGGGGCGAAAGGCTGCTTTTGCTCCTATTAATAATCGAAGGCCTTTCAACCATTGCTAATTATCGCGCCCTAGTGGCTTTATTCGAATAAGCCCCAAAGGGGCGACATATTTAGCGCAGGCTGTAAGGCCTGATGCTAAAAAGAATCCATTAATTTAGCCCCAACGGGGCGTAATAACCTAGCCCTATCGGGGCGTAATATAATACACCCCAAATATTGGACACCAAGTTAAGTTGAAAAAACATAACTTTAAAACCGATATGGGAACTAGTAGAAAAAAACATTCAGCGGCCTTCA
>JBEPWN010000458.1:0-2729 GCA_041642395.1 Marinilabilia sp.
TGGCAAGACATTTTTGAACTGATCGTTAACCAGCCGGATATTTTTTATGCCCGTCATATCAAAAATCCCATCAGCAATTGAGCACAATTCCCCGTTGGCCTCTATGGTTATAACTTTTGCACGGGAACTGGGAAGTGCCAAAAAAAGAGTCCCAAGGCCCAGGCCGGTACCAAGCTCTAAAATATTACATGGCTGAAAATGATTGATCAAGCGAAAAAGTAATTTCCCGTATTTTGGGGGAATACTTCCCTCCTTCACAAGCCGGGATACCTTTTTAACCTTTTTCCTGTTTGTGGATTCAGCTCCATAAGTACTAACCGCGACCCTTTTATCACTGCTAAGAAACATTCGTCTTACAGCATCAATCTTTACAAAAGCATCATACGGATGTTTTGCGAAAAACAATTCCCGCACCAGATAAAAAACAAACGGAGAATGAATTCCAAACCCCTTATAATGTCGTGCTTTAAACAAGTACCGGAAATAGGACCGAATTCGTTGCCATAACAAATACACAGATATTTTTTATTTAATTTAATTTATTTACATCAATACAAGGAAAACACCAGAAATGAAATACTGGTAATTCCAGTGTTATGATCATTGACAATGCATTGGCGAACTAGAAACAACCGCAGTGCAAGCGCTGCAAAGATAACATTAAAACACCATGGAAGAAATTACCGAAGCGGTAGATGAAAAAGCGGAAGAAGGAATGGCAGAAGTTGAAGAAGCTAAGGAAGAAGCAGTCGAAGCTATTGAAGAAGCCGGAGAAGCTGTAGCAGAAGAAGCCGAAGAAACTGCTGATGAAGTTGAAGAAACGATGGAATAAAATAGTTTCTGAAGAAAAATTTAAAAAAGCTGTTCAAAAAATGAACAGCTTTTTTTTTAAAAATTGATCCGCACCACCGATTTGTTTCAAAGAAAGATTGGACTATTTTTGAAGTCTGAAATATGTCTGATCTCGCCGCACATAATGTCATGTATTTATCAGGAGTAGGCCCCAAAAAAGCCGAAATCCTGAAAAAGGAGCTTCGTATAACTTCTTATGAGGACTTGTTATATCATTTTCCATATAAATATATTGACCGAAGCCGTTTCTATTCAATTCGTGAAATCACCGGCGACATGCCTTATATTCAGGTCAGAGGAAAGCTTACTTCCCTGCAAATATCCGGGGAAGGAAGGGGCAAACGTTTGGTGGGCAGTTTTTATGATGGTACAGGAATACTTGAATTGGTTTGGTTCAAAGGATTAAAATTCCTGAAAGAACAACTTAAGCCAAATGAAACATATGTTCTATTCGGAAAACCTTCTCAGTTCAACAACAAAATAAACGTGGTACACCCCGAACTTGAGAAAGAACAAAACGGCAAGGTCCCTTTTTTCACAGGGCTTCAGCCTTTCTACAATACAACAGAAGCGATGAAGAGCAGTTATCTTACATCACGCCATCTATTCAAACTGGTTCAAAATGTATTCCGGAATTACAACTCGGCAATTCCGGAAACATTGCCTGCTCATATTATCCAAAAGATGAAGTTAATGCCCTTAACCCAGGCATTGCGCTATATTCATCTGCCTCCTGATGCCCAAAACCTGCAAAAAGCTTCATTCCGACTGAAATTTGAAGAGCTGTTTTATATTCAACTCAACATTTTGCGCATACGAAATCAGCGAACACATCATTTAAAAGGTCATGTTTTTCAAAGGGTTGGAGATCACTTTAATCAGTTTTACACTCAAAATCTTACATTTGACCTAACAAATGCGCAAAAACGCGTGATTAAAGAGATACGCAAAGACATGGGCAGTGGTCATCAGATGAACCGGCTTTTACAGGGTGATGTGGGAAGTGGTAAAACACTGGTAGCATTTATGGTAATGCTCATTGCCATTGATAATAACTATCAGACGTGCCTCATGGCCCCAACAGAAATATTGGCCCGACAGCACTTCAAGACCATCTCGGAAATGATAAACGGCATGAATCTGAAAGTCGCTTTGCTCACTGGCTCCACAAAAAAAGCTGCCCGCGAGAAACTGCATACCGACTTACAGAACGGCTCTCTGAATATTCTTATCGGAACCCATGCACTCATTGAAGACACAGTTAAATTTCACAATCTTGGTCTCGTAGTAGTGGATGAACAGCATCGTTTCGGAGTTGCTCAAAGATCCCGACTATGGGGAAAAAACCTCTCACCCCCACATGTTTTGGTGATGACCGCCACTCCAATCCCAAGAACTCTGGCCATGACGATCTACGGCGACCTGGATGTATCGGTAATCGACGAACTGCCACCGGGCAGGAAACCAATACAAACAACCCACATATACCATAACAGACGCCTGGCTTTAAACAAGTTTGTAAAAGAACAAATACAGGGAGGGAGGCAGATATATGTTGTTTACCCACTAATAGAAGAGTCGGAAAAGATGGACTTTAAAAACCTCACCGATGGATTTGAGTATATGAAAGAAGTCTTTCCCAACTATGAAATAACAATGGTCCACGGTAAAATGAAGCCTGCAGAGAAAGAATCCGCGATGCAGGAATTTGTTTCAGGCAACTCCCGTATTTTGGTAGCTACCACTGTCATCGAAGTTGGGGTTGATGTGCCTAATGCATCAGTAATGATCATCGAAAGTGCTGAACGTTTCGGCCTTTCTCAGCTTCATCAGCTTAGAGGTCGTGTGGGAAGAGGAGCCGAACAGAGTTTTTGTAC
>JBEPWN010000459.1:0-2698 GCA_041642395.1 Marinilabilia sp.
CGGTCAGCAGCAATGGCATCTCCGTAAGGGGAAATAATCCGGATGGCTTGCTGTGGCAGATAGAAGGGGTGGAGGTGCCCAATCCGAATCATTTTGCCAACCTCACCGTGGCGGGTGGTGGTTTGCTAACAGCACTGAGCAGTAATATGATGGCCAACAGTGACTTTTATACCGGTGCTTTTCCGGCCGAGTACGGCAATGCAAGCTCAGGGGTGTTTGACATTAAGCTGAGAACGGGAAATCACGACCAGCGGGAATATGCAATGGAAGTTGGTGTTATTGGGGTGGATTTTTCTACCGAAGGGCCTTTCCAAAAAGGGAAAAAGGCCTCTTACCTGATGAATTACCGCAATTCCACCATGGCACTTATTGCCCCGTTATTGCCCGAAAATACCGGCATCCTGGAATATCAGGATCTGGCCTTCAAAACAAATTTTCCGACACGCAATGCAGGTACATTTTCGTTGTGGGGGATTGGCGCTCTCGATGGTCAGGAGATGGAGGCTGCCGACAGCACAGACTGGAAAATGGATGCAGACCGCGATAACTCGGATACCCGCCTGTACATGTTTGCTGCGGGGCTGTCACATCAATTGCGTATGGGGTCGAAAACATTTCTTAAGACCACTTTATCAACGATGGGAAACGGTTTGTCGCATGTTGAGAAGAGGGTCGGATACGATCTTAATGAAAATTCGCAATCGGATATTGATAATAATGTATGGCGATATTCTCTTCAATCTGATCTGAACCACCACTTTGGGAATGGCAACAGCCTTCGCACCGGGGTTAAATTTAATCGCATGGGTTATAATGTTCATGTTGAGCAGTCCATGCAAGAAGGTGCACCACCGGAAACACTTTCCCACGGTGCCGGAGAATCGGAGTTATTCCAGGTTTTTGCCCAGGCAAAAATCAATGTGCTGCCGCGCCTGACAATGAATGCCGGGATCAATAACCAGGTATTTCTGTTGAATAACAACCATTCCATTGAGCCACGTTTGGGATTTAGATATCAGTTTACCCCTTCGCAAAGTCTGGCCGTCGCCTATGGCCTGCATAGTAGAATAGAGCAGTTGCCGGTTTATTTTACAGAAATTGACGGACAAAAGCCGAATAAGGATCTGGATTTGATGCGATCGCATCACTATGTGCTGGCCTACAATCTGAAATTGAATGACTATTTGAGATTCAGTATTGAACCTTATTATCAGCATCTCACAAATGTGCCGGTATCACCCGGAAGTTATGTTTCTTCTCTCAATTTTGAGGAGGAAATGTTTTTCAACAATGCCCTGGTCAATGATGGAACCGGAAGAAACATTGGATTAGATATTACGCTTGAGCGGTTTATGAAAAAAGGATTTTATTATTTGTTTACAACATCGTTGTTCGACTCGAAATATACAGATGCCGGCGGAGTGGAACGCAATACCCGCTTTAACCGAAATTATGTAGTGAATGCGCTGGCCGGCAAAGAGTGGCTGACAGGCAGAGACGACAACAAAATTCTGAGTTTGAATGTCCGGATGAATTACATGGGAGGCAATCGCAAAGATCCTCTTGATATGGAAACTTCTTTGGCCACACAGGAAGTGGTTTATGCTGAAACCGGAGGTAATCGTGCTTTCGAAGAGCAGTATGATGACCAGCCCATTGTGTCGTTCACCTTTTCTTACCGGATTAATAAGCTCAACCATTCTTCGGAGTGGTCGCTGAAGGTACTGAATGCATTAGGTACCGAAGAGTTTGATACCGATTATTACAATCTGAAATCTCATGTCATCGATTCCCAATATACCGGTATTATGATTCCCAACCTGAGTTATAAAATTATTTTTTGAGGCTTAACCTATTTCAAATTCTACTATCACAAATAATTATAGAATTTTCGGAAATAAACTCTACTTTTAAATAGATGTTTTTACAATATTATTCATTATTAATGCCTTAATTACCAATGAATTTTAAACTTATTTTACTCACATTCGTATTTAGTGTGCATTTGGCTATTAATTCAAATGCTCAAATCCCTCTTGTCTATGAGGTTGAAAATACCGGAGCCACTTGTGATCAACCACCGTTGCCTGCTCCTAAGGATCTTCAAAACTATCCCTTTTTACCTGATCCGTTTGCCTGGTCCGATGGGTGTGGGCGGGTTCAGGATTTTTCCGATTGGTAATGCAGGCGCAATGAAATAAAAGCCGAAATCGAAGAATATGAAATCGGCACAAAACCTGATGCTCGCAATGTCGAAAAAATTGACAATACCAACTATTCATGGTTTATGCAAAGTATGAAAACCAATTTTCAGGGCCAGGTTGGGTTATTGCCACACGACCACCATGAGCTAATGGCGATGATCGTTCCGAGGGCTTTGTTGGTTCTCGGAAATCCACCTTTCGAATGGCTTGGAGACGAAGCCGGTTATGTTGCCTGCAAGGGAGCAGAAGAGGTGTATAAGGAGTTTGGAATAGAAGATCGATTTGGCTACTCTTTCAGGACAGGGCATAATCATTGCCAGCTTCCTGATGCTTCCTATCCCGAGGTACAGGCGTTTGTTGATAAATTCCTGCATCATGATCGTACGGCAAATACGACAATACGTGTACATGCCCTTCACCTTATTTTGAAGATCCAGTTTCGCTGCATTCGCGTTAAATAAATCGATAAAACCAGAAAATAAGTCGATGCCTGT
>JBEPWN010000460.1:0-2694 GCA_041642395.1 Marinilabilia sp.
AACGTTTTTTTTGTCCGCGAATTTCACGAATTGACGCGAATTATTGCCCTGCGGGCTGTTGCTTACGCAACTTTGTCTGTCCGCAGATTGCGCAGATGGGCGCAGATTTTGCCCTTGCGGGCTTGTTGCTTCCACAACTTGTTTTTTGTCCACGAATGATACGAATTAACACGAATTATGCCCTTGCGGGCGGTTGCTGCGCAACGGGGTTCTGTTACCGAATTTACGCGAATGGACGCGAATTATTGTCCTTCAGGCTTGTTGCTGCGCCATCTGCAGATATCCCTAATCGCGCAAGCGATTCATAATTCGCGAAAATTCGTGTAATTCGCGGATCCCAAACAAAACGGCTCAAGCCGTTTAAATACTTGTTATTCATTGCCAGATTTCATCGCTCATTGATAATTGGTAATTGCTCATTGATCATTGGTCATTGATAATTGGTAATTGCTCATTGTTCATTGAAATGATGATTTCAAATCAAATTTGTTAATTTTGCGTCGTCTAAGATAAAAAATACGTTTTGGAAAATAAAAATCAACCCAAATGGTACGCCCTATACACAAAATCCAGGGCGGAGAAAAAAGTTCACGAACAGTTGAAGTCGCTGGGTATTGAGGCGTATCTTCCATTGAAGCGGGAACAGCGGCAGTGGAGCGACCGCAAAAAGTGGGTAGAGGTGCCGGTAATCAGCTCTTACATCTTTATACATATTACCCCTGATCAGTACAGGAAAGTCTTTGATGCCCATGGAGTGGTTGCTTATGTGTCCCATAAGGGGAAAGCCGTTGCCATTCCCGACCGGGAGATAGATGCCATGCGGCGCACGGTAGAGAACAAACTTTCTTTCTCCGTGGAAACCAACACGCTGAAAAAGGGTGAGAAGGTAACCATCACCAGTGGACCCATGAAAAATATAGAAGGAGAAGTGGTCGAGGTTCAGGGCAAAAAGAAGCTTTATTTGCGCATCAGCCATATTGGTTTTATGCTGGTGCTGAATCTGGATGAGGTTGAACGACTGAAGTAAAATTATTCATATTTATCTGTTTTTTCGCCGGGAAAAGATATTTTTGTGCAGGTAAAAACTCAAAACACTAAAAATGGAATTAAAAAACACCAAACAGGCCATCCCTTTATTTATTCTTCGAGTAGCCATAGGATGGCTGTTTTTGCATGAGGGACTTTATAAATTATTTACGCCGGGATGGACGGCGCAATACTATCTGGCGCAATCCGAAGGGCCTTTGCAGCCTTTATTCAAATGGGTTATTTCGAGCGATGTGTTGACCACCTTCTCCAATTACGGGGTGGTTTTTCTGCTCATCGCGTCCGGGGTGATGCTCATGACGGGATTGTTTGAGCGTATAGCAGCCATTATCGGGATGGTATTGCTGGCATTTTTTTATTTTTCATATCCTCCGTTTGGCGATATCAGCAGCGTTATGGCAGAAGGAAATTATCTTATAGTAGATAAGAATTTTATTCTATTCTGGGCACTGCTGGTGGTAAGACAGTTTCATTCCGGGTTGTACCTCGGGTTGGACCGTCTGATATGTAAGAAAAGAGTAACCAATTAATTTTAAAATTTTATTGTTTCGTTTTTTCGAAGCAAAACTGCATATAATCATGGACAGAAGAGATTTATTGAAAGGCCTGGCAGGTGTACCCCTTTTGGGAGCTTACGGATACCTGTTTGCACGAAAGACAATAGCTGCAAAATCGCAGGAAACCACTGCATTTCAGAAGTTTATTCAATCACGAATAATGCCATCGTCCACCAGTGTCACTGGCGCTTCCGATGGTAAAAAAGTAAGAATAGGGCTTGTGGGTTTCGGTATCCGCGGTAAGCAACTTATGAAATCTATGGGTTTTATGACACCAGCCGACATTGATGGAATGTCGGAGAGGGCAAGAAAGATCTTTCTGGATCAGCCCGATCTGAACCTTGAAATTACCGGGGTGTGTGACTTATACAAACCCCGCCTTGAGGAAGGTGCCCTGGCCGGTGCCAATAAAGACCGAAAAGGCAAAGAGGCATTTAATGCAGCTCCTGTTAAAACATATGGTCATTACAGCGATTTGATCAATGCAAGTGACGTGGATGCAGTGGTGATAGCCACCACTGACCATTGGCACGGTCCCATTGCCGTGGAGGCCGCCAATGCCGGAAAACATGTATATTGTGAAAAGGCGCTGACGCATGAACTGGCAGATGTATTTAAAGTGAGAGACGCGGTGAAAGCCAACCGTGTTACTTTTCAGCTGGGTCATCAAAGCCGGCAGTCGGAAAGCAATATAATGGCCGCAAAAGTTGTACAGGCCGGGTTACTGGGAAATGTAAATCTGGTAGAAACCACCACCAACCGCAATTCGCCTAATGGTGCCTGGGTTTATGACATTCCCGAAGAGGCCGGACCGCACAATGTGGACTGGGATAATTTTCTGAGAAATACCAATACTCCATTCAATAAAGATCATTTTTTTCGCTGGCGTAAATATTGGGATTATGGCACCGGGCTTTCGGGTGATTTGCTGACGCACGAGTATGACGGCATCAATCAGATACTGAAAATGGGCATCCCGGAAATGGTGACCACCACCGGTGGCGTTTATCATTGGAAAGACGGTCGCGAGGTACCCGATGTGCAACAAACGGTGATGGAATATCCTTCCCGCCAGTTTTCGTTACTTTAT
>JBEPWN010000461.1:0-2673 GCA_041642395.1 Marinilabilia sp.
AAACCGATAGATGTTTCCATCATAATTTACGGCATAAACCAAAAA
This sequence comes from Marinilabilia sp., assembly GCA_041642395.1. Classification (GTDB taxonomy): domain Bacteria; phylum Bacteroidota; class Bacteroidia; order Bacteroidales; family Marinilabiliaceae; genus Marinilabilia. The sequence goes on from JBEPWN010000461.1 coordinate 46, forward strand.
CTGATATTGAGTTCCATCTTCAGTCGTTGCAGTAGCCAGTGCCCGATAACTATTCAATCCATTTTGCTGAGTAGACTGCCGCGACTGCACGGTAAAGCCCTCTTGGTTCACATAATTCATCACCGAGGCTTCTGGTGAATCGGCCTGGCCATCAATTTCCATCAACGAAATTGCATCCTGATCCTCACTCACCGCAGCAACCAATGTAGGTTGATTCACAATCTGCCAGTTATCGGGATAGTCAAACTGGATTTTTAACTCCGGATGATAAAACATGCCCTCTTCAGTAAAACCTTCGCGGGGATTTTCGCCATAAATTAATCCATCAATTATCTGCATATACTCATCAGCGTTGTTGATATTTTGCTCATAACCCTTTTCACGCCATTCATTAGCGAGTTCAGGAATTCGGCTTGCCCGTTCCGACGGATCGGGGTGCGACGACTGCCAGCTGGGGATACTTTGTCCGGCTTGTTCAGATATTCGCTCCAATGCTACAAAAAAACCGGCCCCGTCTTCAGCTGTATAATGTTTCATCGCGGCATATTCTACACCCAGCTGATCAGATTCCCGCTCATCATCTCGACCATAACTCAAAAATAAATACTGTGCAGCCTGACTTCCAAGTTGTAAAACATTCTGTCCTGGAATGCCAAGGAGTTCTTCACCAGCAACCGCACCACCTATTAGCGCAATCTGTCCTAACTGTTGTTCAAAAGCACTCTGTGAGGCATGCCGTGCAGCCACGTGCGCAATTTCGTGTCCCAAAACCACAGCCAACTGTGCCTCATTTTCAAGGTGCCCTAATAAACCGCGAGTCACATAAATATATCCGCCCGGTAAGGCAAAAGCATTCACAACGGGGCTATTAAGTACCCGAAAGTGGAACTCTGTCTCTCGGTATTTGGGATCGGTATCTTCGCGCCGCATATGGCTTACTTCCAATACCTCTTGTCCAATTCGTTCTACATATTGCTGTACCTTTTCATCATCATAGACCCCATACTGCTGCTGAATTTGTTGATCAGCCTCTTTGCCAATTTGTAACTCCTGCTGCCAACTATATCCATAAGCCCTTTTTGAACCTGTAATTGGGCTTTTCTGAACGGTGCAAGAACTTATAAAAAACGAAAGTAAAAGGACTGTGATAAATACTCTTAGAGAAGAAATCATTTCTTGGATGAATTTAGTTCTGTAATCATTAATTATAATGTACACAATTAATTAATGTTCCTGCAGAAATATTTAGAGCTGCTTCATCTTATTTTTCCAGTGTTGATATATCATCATCATAGCCAAAGTATCAAGCTCACAATATTTTAGCAGTGCATTTTTATAGGCTTTGTGCTTTTCGGGATCTAAAGCTTGTGCAATCATTTTCCCGTAAGTCACCATGGCCTCTGTACCCCGGCGAATAGGTGAATCACCAGTTTCTGTCAAAATTGAATAGGGATTTCGAGCCCCACCCTGTCCATCAGGTTGCCACCAAATAATGTGATCGAAATTGTTACTTGAGTACGGTTTTGAATAGATATTCTTCAAATAAGAACTATGGCTCATCACCGAACTCAGAACTTCTTTAATACTTAGAGAATCTTCCATCTCCCTGTTGTAATAATAATTTTTAACCAATCGACTTAAATCGGCCACGTAAGGAGGTTGGGGGCTTGAAGAATCGTGTCGATTGATGATTTTTTCGAGCCAAAAAATAAGATCATCAGCATCTGGTATATCAGCAAAATCATTGGTGAGCTCACGCCTTATAGTCTTAAGGGCATGTCGCTCAAAATTCGAATATTGCACAATTGTACCCTCTTCAATATGAGGCACATCCTGCAACTGGCGAATTAATTCATAATTGGGATAGTCATTGGCAAAATCATCGATCCATTCATGATGTCGCCACCGTCCGTCGCTAAATAACGTGTGACAGGAAAATTGGAAAACAACCAAATGGTATGGCCTACGTCCTTTACGGACCGGTACGGCATAATTACCGGCTTCAAAATCAAGGAAATGCAATGGAAATTCCCATCGATCAAGTTCTTCAAACAAAACAGGACGGATAATCTCATTGGGCACCTCTTGTTTCTGGGATTTATAAATCTGCAATGCCTGACGCATCTCCTGAGAAATCCGTCCCTCTGTTTTAACAATACTTTCCGAACTAAAAATGGAATCAGCAGAAATATCTCTCGGATCATAATTCCCATTGGAAAGTCGTTTATTTGTGCCCGGACCAATTAAATTAAAGATGTGATTATCAGATGGATTTTCTACCGGCATTACAGATGACCAGCATTCATTGAACCCACTATTTTCTTGATTTACTCTATCCAACTCAATTCGAAACTCACACCTTTTACATTTTAACCCGACCTCGGGATCAGGTTTTTCATCCCCAAAATAGATCTTTCGAAAGAAATGTAAGGAGTCTTTTAACGTGGATTTGGGCAAATAGTTTTCAGCAAAATCAGACTCATTCATCAACTGTTCTACAATCTCAGAAACATTCAATTTAGCCAACAACTCCTGATTGGTAGCATCAAAAGATGAAGTTTTCACACTATTATCTAACGGATGTAACAGCAGAGGAAGATTATTGGTGTATGCGTTACTCGATTTCTC
>JBEPWN010000462.1:0-2666 GCA_041642395.1 Marinilabilia sp.
TGGTCCGACTCGGAACCTGTTGATAAAATGATCAGCAAAGCAAAAAAATATATTTATGAACATCGAACAGATTCATAAACTCGTGCATATTGCGCAACTTCCCGCAGCCGGTGATAATCCCGAAATAAAGGAAACCAACATTTCATGGGTAATTCTTTATGATGATGTGGCCTATAAAATAAAACGTCCGGTAAAATATTCTTTTGTCGATTTTTCCACTCTGGAAAACCGCCGCCATTATTGTAATCAGGAAGTGATGCTTAACAGGCGCCTTGCGCCCCAAATGTATATGGGGGTAATAACAATCAGTCCCCCCATGACCGGAGATCCTGTAACCGACCGGACAGACCAGACCGTCGACTATGCAGTGCAAATGAGACGAATGAACAACAAACTGGAGATGCACCAATTGCTTGCCGATAATCAGGTAACAGATCAACAAATTATCAAACTGGCTGAAAAAATTGCTGATTTTCACAACAAAATAGAGGTCATTAAAAAAGATTTCGACATCGATGCATTTCAAAACCTGTATGCAGATATTGAATCAATGGTGCCCTTTACCAAAGAAAGAGCCGGACACAAATGGGCTAACAAAATACATGTCTGCCTCGAAAAATCGGATCATTTTCTTAAAAGCCATAGCGAATTGCTGGCCGAAAGAGTCAATCAGGGGTTCATTAAAAATTGCCACGGCGACCTCAACTCCTTCAATATTTTCCTTTATGATGATCCGGTCATATTTGATTGTCTGGAATTTAATGAAGACTTTCGACACATCGACGTCATAAATGATATGGCTTTTTTGTGCGTTGACCTTGATTTTTTCGATAAACCGGATCTGAGCGACCTGTTCTTCGAAAAATATCTGGAACGTGCTGCAACACCGGATGAGGCCTCCACCCATAAGCTATTCAACTACTACAAAAGCTACAGGGCAAACATACGCGCAAAAGTCACCCTGCTCAGTGCCCAAAACCACAAAGCAGATAAGGACTCCGAAGAAATAAACGATGCAAAAAAATACATTGAGCTGATGGAGGAGTATATTGGAGAAGTTGTGGAGTGAATACAACAATAGATTTTTAGATGCCAGATGGATTGTATTATATTACAAAACAATCTTTTAACACCCTGAAAGCTTGAGATTCAACCAATTCAACATCAATTTATTACAAAAGGTTAAGGCTGTGGTTTAAAGTAGCGTGTATATTATTAGAGATTGCTTCGGGCATAGCCCTCGCAATGACAGACCCTTCGCGCAACCTCTTCCTTATAAAAAAAAAATTGGCGAGTTGAATGAAAGGGGCTGTCCAAAAATCCTCATCACCTGCAGCAAATGCAGTAATCGGAGTTTTCCTGCAACCACTAAATACCCTTTATTCTGTCAATATAATCAGAGAATAAATCTTCTTCAATGGATCCGGATCCTCTTGTTTGTTCGATAATCAAGTTTCCATCCTTGTTTTTCAGATAGAATTTGAAGACAAATTCGCTGCTTCTTTTTAAGCCCATTTTACCAAAACGGAGATCGGCTAAATAGAGTCCGTTTTGGTCTGTGTTTATATGGTAATAACCTTTTGAGAAGTGAATTAACTGGTTTAAATCTTTGTCGCCTGAAAATTCTTCGAGCTTGTCCTGATTTCGGGGAATAAAAATAAAATCATCAGGCATATGAGCATCAAAATTTGAATACAATGCCATACGATAGCCGGAATCGATTTCTGCAATTCCCATCCAGAGAAAATTGGATAGTGGCAATGGGGTAGTTCGGAATTGGTTATAATTAATTTGTTGCTTGGAAAAAGCCTTTTCAAAAACAGTATTTACATGAAGCTTGTTTCCTACGGTTCCCAGCAAATACAATGAGGTGACGGAGAACATTACCAATATGATTCTTCTTCTGATTAAGGAAGTACGATTTATAAAAGGAATTATCATAAGCACCAGAATGAAAGGAAGTGTATAAAAAACATCGACAATGGCTATCGTGGAAAATTCAACCCTGAAATTGTGAAAAGGGAGGAAGGCACCGGTGCCGTATGTGGTAAAGTAGTCTAAAAAAGGATGTGTAAAAACAGCCCAGAATACCAGCGTGATCCATTCCCGCTGTGAAATGTTCATCTTTTTTCTGTGGATGCGATGAATGAGCAAACCCAGTAAAGGGGCTACGAGAAAAGCAAAAATTAAACTATGACTGAAACCGCGGTGCACAAATAGACCGTCCACTTCACTGAAAAATGGAGAAACCAATACATCTAAATCCGGAATTAGTCCACCAACTGCTCCCCACATAATGGCTTTATTCCCTGCTTTTCTTCCAAGAACCATTTCCCCCACAGCTGCTCCTAATACCGTTTGCGTAACTAAATCCATAGTGTTTTTTTATCCGTTATTTCGATTGTATTTTATGAAAGGAAACCTTTTTAATCGATTTTTGTTTAAAAAATAATCCCCTTACTTAAACATGGATTGTGCGACAAATAAAAATTTGCCGGGTAAAAATAAAACTCTTCGACCATTAAACACGGACACAAAACGCGGGGCAATATTTGATATGAAGTAATTAGGGTCCGGGTAGAGCGGCTCATTACTTCGCCGCTCCCCCACAGATCCGTACGAGCGGATTTCCCGCATACGGTTCCTCTCAATTTGGTTTCGCTGAA
>JBEPWN010000463.1:0-2662 GCA_041642395.1 Marinilabilia sp.
AAGGATTTTATTGCGAACTACACAACACCTACAAGAACCCGGGTATTGATGAAATTTTTGAACTGGGCGAGAAAATGCATCAGTTGGTTGAACAAGACATACCCATTACCCAACACAAAGAAGAAACAGAAGAAGTCATTACTTTTTTTGAACAACATGGATTACACGATAAAATTGATCTTCTGCGTCACAGAGGTCAGTATTATTCCACTTACTACACATTGAAAGAGCACATTGGTAAATTTTATGGCTTTATGGTTCCCTCAACTGGTTATCTGAAAGTCTTCGATCTTAACAAGTATTATACGGGAATGCTATTACAAATTCCTAATCCGGCCAAACCAAATGAAGTACAGGATCTTCTGGAACAGAATAAAATGTTTGACATTTTCAGGGAATTTCACCACTGGAACCAGGTACTTAATGTAACAAACATCAGCGACCTTAACAACGCGGCTCATAATGGTGAAGCAGAACGGCTGATCAAGGTTAGTGAGGCCCTGCATGAGAAAAAAATTGCTCAAATTGCCGATCAAATATATGAACACAGCAACGAAGTGCGTATTGTGCTGATCAGCGGGCCCTCTTCAAGCGGAAAAACCACCTTTAGCAAAAGACTGGCCATCCAATTACTGGTCAATGGAATTCATCCGCTCAATATTTCGCTGGATGATTATTTTGTGGACAGGGAAAAAACCCCGGTTGATGAAAATGGAGAATATGACTTTGAATCTCTTGAGGCTCTTGACGTTGAGCTTTTTAACAAGCAACTGGTGGCTCTGCTTGACGGTGAAGAAATACCACTGCCTAAATTTTCCTTTGAAACAGGCAAACGCATCTTCAGCGGCGAAAAGCTAAAGATGAAAAAAGAGAATATTGTGATCATCGAAGGCATTCATGGTCTGAACCCCAAATTGACACACCTCATTGAAAATAAAAGTAAATTTAAAATATACGTTTCTGCACTAACAAATATCAACATAGACGATCAAACACGCATCCCCACTACAGATAACCGTCTGATCAGACGAATTATCCGGGATTACAGATACCGAAGTTACTCAGCACAAGATACCATATCAAGATGGGATAGTGTGGGAAGAGGGGAAGCAAAACATATTTTCCCGTTTCAGGAAGAAGCAGATGTAATGTTCAACTCAGCTTTGCTATATGAACTAGCTGTACTTAAACCCTTTGCTGAGCATGTTCTGCTGGAAGTACAACCCAACCAGCCCGAATATTCGGAGGCCAACAGGTTATTAAAGTTCTTCAGCTATTTCAAGGCCATCCAACCAAAAGAAATTCCTCCGACCTCAATATTAAGGGAGTTTTTGGGAGGAAGTAGTTTTACTTATTAGCGTTTTTATATAGCTGTTTAGCTCGTGAAGGAAATTCACCCCAGTCCAGTTACAATTATCGTTAATATAAATTCTGCTTTTACAAATACTTTTTCTTAAATTGCTTTCAAAATGAATATTTCAAAGGCAAAGATTTGATAAACAGCTTCTGTCATCAGCAGAAGTAAAAAATAAGACCTCAAAATCCGACAGTAAATGGTTTTCAATTTCAAACGGTTTCATCTGGAAGCCTTTTTCTGGATTGCTGCGATTGGAACACTGGCTCTTACCGATCCTCTTAAAGAGGGGCATGCCTCATTGTGTCTTATAAAAAATACAGGACTTGGATTTTGTCCGGGTTGCGGTTTGGGCCATTCCATATCATGGCTTTTCAGAGGAAATATTGCGGCTTCGATTCAAAGTCACCCTTTGGGAATACCGGCTGTAATTATATTGCTGATGCGAAGCTATAAGCTTTTAAAAAACGACATATATTATACCAGACAAAAATCAACTAATCCCCCTAAAAACGATGGAACGAATTTACAAAATGATGCCGGAGGCAGAGATGGAAGAAGCTTACTATCTTGACAACCTGCTTAAAGAAAAAAGTGACCAGCAGGTAAGAGATTTTTTAGCCGTTTACCGCGCCCGCCGTCGCGACCCCCAGATGATACTTCTCACCGCTTTGATCGGGTTTCTTGGTATCTCCGGCGTACATCGATTTCTGCTGAATCAAATAGGAATGGGAATATTGTATTTCTTCACGGCAGGGCTGTGTCTAATTGGAACGATTGTGGATTTGGTAAATCATCGCAGTCTCACACTTGAGTACAATCAAAACGTTGCCAATAACATCATGTTGATGATGCGATAGGATTGGGACGGGTTTTGGGTTCCGAGTTTTGGGTTCCGAGTTTAAAAAAAATGGTTACACAGAGTTTCACAGAGTTAAACACAGAGTTTCACAGAGAATTGAGAGTTTCGTGTTTTGAGTTCCGTGTTTAACCTAATCGCCAAGTGGCCCAATCCCCGAATTAGTTTCAAATTTGTAATCCGCTAACAAAAAAAAGTTGCTGTGTAATTAACAAATGTTGAGCAAGCAAAATAAAAGTACGTCTTTTCGGATTGCAAATCCGATGTGTGGAACGGAGTGGATTGCAAATCCACTCCAAATCCACTCCTACGAAACTAGAACCTCAAAACCTTTGAATCAACCCGAAACTAGAAACACGAAACTATAAACTAAATATGAATCACTTCCCCGTATGCAGCAGCGGCTGCCTCCATAACAGCCTCCGACATAGTTGGGTGCGGGTGTACGC
>JBEPWN010000464.1:0-2661 GCA_041642395.1 Marinilabilia sp.
TTTTTCGGGATGAGTGGCATTCATAAATTCATGGACTGATGTCATTTGATGAATTACCGGTTGCCACAGACGCAGCGATTGTTTGGTGGCTGCTGTAATAACACGTTGCAAACGAGGTAGTTTTATTTGTTTTCTTTCTGATTGGTGACATAACAAAGGGGTGATCTGATCAGTACCCAGTTCTGTGCTTTTCTCGAGAAACCACTCAAACCGGTCGATGCTTTTTGTGGGTGCGATGGCAATGTGACATTTCTGCAAGTGAGGATGCCCGGTTTCGGTGGAGTCTATGTTTACCCTGCATGCACGCGGTGAGGGATCAGTGATGGTGCATACAGCACGTATGCCTGTTCCGTTTATGACATGTATTGTGTCGCCCGCTTTATGACGGAGTACTTTTACACAGTGTTTTGATTCTTCTTCGTTAAGAATTCCACCGTTGGTCAGTATTTCCGGTTCGTAAAATATCTGCATGAATTTAATACAAATTGTGAGGCTAAAAATAATATGTGATAATAAGCAATCTCTCTCTGCGAACCTGACACCACTGAAATGAAATATTAAAACAAGTGTCCGATATTTTTATTCCAACATCTAACCTCTAACTTCCAACCTCTATTTTCTTTGGGTCTCAGAAATGAACACCCGCTTTTAGTGTGTTGAACTCGCAGGGCAAAGTAAAACTAAATTCCGAACCTACACCTTGTTCAGAACTAAACCATATTTCCCCTTTCATCATGGATACCAGACTTTTTGTTATTGCAAGTCCCAGTCCGGTGCCGCCAAATTTGCGGATGGAGGTTTCATCAGCCTGTCTGAATCGCTCAAAAATAATGCTTTTGTGCTCGGGCGCAATGCCATATCCGGTATCTTTTACGAAAAACACGAGGGTTTTTTGATCTTTTATTTTGCACCCGATCTCAATGCTTCCCTTCTCCGTAAATTTTATGGCGTTGGTAAGCAGGTTGAGTAGTATTTGTTGCAATCTGTAGGGATCAGCATAAATGAAAAAATGACTGTCCTCCGAGCATCGTTGGATATTGACAATAAGGTCTTTTTCCTTTTGAAGAATCAGGCTTTGTGATACCATTTTTAAATCTTCAAAAAGGTTGTTAAGATCAAATTGCTCTTTGTATATCTTGAGTTGACCCGATTCAATTTTTGAGATGTCAATGATGTCGTTGATAATGTTCAGTAAGTTTTCACCACTGCTTTTAATCATTCCCAGATATTTGTTTTTTTCGTGCTTCTCGATAAGGTTGGTCATGATGAGATCAGTGAATCCCAGAATGGCATTCATAGGAGTGCGGATCTCATGCGACATATTGGCCAGAAAAGCCGATTTCAACCGGTCACTTTCTTCGGCCCTGTCTTTTGCTGCCTTGAGTTGGTGCTCGAATTCTTTTTGCGATTGTATTTCGTTGATGGTACCAACCATACGGACAGGTTCGTGATTCAAATCTGTTTCAATTATTTTGCCATGCACCGAAAACCAAATGTACTGATGGGTTTTTGCCTGTATTCGTACTTCACATTGAAAAAGTGGCGTGCGACCGGCTTTGTACATTTGGTAGGCCTCTGATAGTTGAGGGAGATCTGACTTATGAAAAAAGTTTGAATGATTAGACGCATGCAGATGAATCTCGTTGGGGTTGTTGTATTTTAATAATGTTGCAAATTTCTGGCTCAGAAAGATGTTTCCTGTCTTGAAGTCAACATCCCAAAGTCCTTCATTGGCTCCTTCAAGGGCCATTTCCAGGCGACTCTCACTTTGTATTAGTCTTTTTTCTGCTTTTTGTTTCTGGCTGAGGACACGCAGTAAAACCAAAATTACAATTATCAGGAATAAAAGGATTGAAAAAACAATGATCAGCTCCTGTTTAAAACGGGCCAATGGATTTTCCGGCTTGTTGAGTAAAGTGGCTTTTTTAATTATTGGTGACTCAATGCTAATCCCGTTTTTATTCAATTGCCTGTAGTCAAAGGCGAGCATTTCTTTTGTTGGAGTGAGCCAGGGGCGGTGAATCGTTTTGTTTAAAAGTTCTTTCATGATTTTGGCGGCTTCCCGTCCCTGATCGCTTCCCCTTATCACTATTCCACCCGTGATGAAATCACCAAACAGAAAGTCCCAATTGCTATAAACAGGGACAGGGCAATTGTCAAGTACCAGCCTTGCTTCCTGTATTATTTCACGGGAAAACCCTTCCCTGTCGATGTAAAGACTCAGTAAGTATATGGCTTTTTTGCCCGGACAGATATCTCTGAGTGCTGTTTTCAGTTGGCCGGGAGAATCGGCATATAACAGTTCGTAATTCAATTCAGGATGTCGCGAATGAACCGCTTTAAGAAACTGATTGCTGAAAATGACACCCGAGATTGTCGAGTCTGAGATCACAATTAGCTCTTCCAGACCGGGCTGTAAAGCTTTGATGATTTGTAATGTGCTGTCGATGTTAATTTGTTCGTCAATACCTTTAAAGCGGGTTGTGTCGAAGTCATAATCATGGATGTTGTTATTTCCACAAAATGCCACCGGCACATTTCCCCATATGTCATCCCCATATTTCAGGAAAAAATCAAACGCATTGTTATCGCTTAGAATGACTCCGTCAATGCTGGATGGCGAATACTTATGGGTGTAAATACGACTTAAATTTTCAATAT
>JBEPWN010000465.1:0-2656 GCA_041642395.1 Marinilabilia sp.
AATAAAGCAGTGGATACAAATACGCAAAAGCGTTTTTTGAAAAACACATCATCTAAAATTGCTGACATACTTCAAAAACCCGAGAAGTTTGTAATGACAATGTTCGAAAAACCAACTATTATGACGTTCGGCGCCACGGACGAAGAGGCAGCTTACCTGGAAATCAAAAGCATTGGCTTAACTAAGGAGCAGGCCGCACAGCTGGCTGATGAAATTCCGGAAATGGTGAAGGATCAACTGGACATTGATCCTTCACGCATTTACATAGAATTTAGTGATGCACCACGTTTCTTCTGGGGATGGAACAAGGGAACTTTTTAAATTACATTAAGGATCAGCAATATCAATTCTTATTTTAGGAATTAGATTAGGTACGATGCGCTTGCCACGGTATATTTCCTCTTTTCGCTGGGCTCCGTGTCCAGAGACTCGGCTGACAGTAATTCGTGTAATTCCCGATGATATGAGAGACTCGCGAACCTTATCAAGTTGCTGCTCACATATAATGGCTATTTATACCCCTAATTAAATATTTTATGCTTCATCCTTAAAAAGTACCATCTTATACATTTTTCCTACCTTTGTAAAATAAAACAGATGGTTAGATTTTGTGTATTTCTGACCATAATTTCACTGATGCCAATAGCAATTGCCAGTCCATATTACTACCACACCTGGTTTTTTTCAGACAGTACCCAATAGCATCATACTATTGACGCTGTCACTAACCACATTCAGAAAAGTTGTAGAAAGATGATTGAAAAGACATTACTCGAAAAATATAATCTACCCCTGCCCCGTTATACCAGCTATCCGCCTGCCACATTTTTTCACGAAAAATTTACAGGTCAGGACTACATTAAAGCCGTGGATGAATCGAACAATCAGGAGCCACAGGCCATTTCACTGTATCTGCACATCCCCTTTTGCACACAGCTGTGTTTCTATTGCGGATGCACCACTTATATTTCGAGAAACAACACACTTTATGAAGATTATATTAATGCCCTGATCAAAGAAATAGAAATGATCGCCGGTCACCTCGACCTCTCCCGCCCGGTAACCCAGATACACTGGGGTGGAGGAACACCCAATGCGCTCAACATTGTTCAGGTTGAAAAAATCATGAATACCATCTACAGGCATTTTAACACCGGCAAATCCACCGAAATTGCAATGGAATGCAACCCTGCCTATCTCACTCGGGAGTATAACGACCAATTGTTGCAGATGGGCTTTAACCGCATCAGTCTGGGCATCCAGGATTTCGATAAGAAAATATTATTTGCTGTAAACCGCGAGCCATCGGCATTACCAATTCCCACTATCGTTGAACAATTAAGAGCCGGAGGAGCAACTGTCAATTTTGATTTTATTTATGGCCTTCCCCATCAGACTCCCGACTCTTTCAGAGATAGCATTCGTCAGGCCATTGAAACCCGTCCCGACCGCATCGTAACCTTCTCTTATGCTCATGTGCCATGGGTCAAAAATCATCAAAAGACATTAGAAAAAAACGGAATTCCCGGGCCTGATGCCAAAATGGAAATGTTTGAAAATGCGAGGGAAGAATTACTTAAAGCCGGGTATGTAGCCATCGGCATGGATCACTTTGCACTGCCTGACGATCCGTTGAGTATTGCCATTCGCAACAGCAGACTTCATCGTAATTTTCAGGGGTATTGTACCCGCGAAACCACCGGACAGGTGTATGCTTTTGGTATGTCGGCCATCAGTCAGCTGAACAATGCTTATGCTCAAAACACAAAAAATATTCCCAAATATATTGAGGCGATCAGCAAGGGTGAAGCAGCCATAGAAAAAGGCTACCATACAGACGAAACCGACATTGCCGTTCGGGAGGTAATAAACGAGATTATGTGTAACAATCGCCTCGACTGGCAGGAAACAGCTCTTCGACTAAATAAAACCCCCGAAAAGTTAAAAACCCTCACCGGATTTGATCCTGAGCACCTGAAGCCTCTTATTAAGGATGGACTAATTGAACAAGTGGATGATATCATTACGGTGACTGAAACCGGACGGTTTTTAATACGTAATATAGCAGCATTGTTTGATCCTAAACTAAACACAGGAGAAAAACGTTTTTCTAAAACCATATAGAATTATCTTACAATAGATCGTTAGATTTTTAGATATTAGATTTAAGATGAATCTTAAAAATTTAGTAATATGTAACTTATCAAAAACAACCCTTGGATTTTAAACAATTGATTTACACGTCTTTTTAAAGAAGCCATGCGAAGTACTGGTCTGAAAGATTCATTTTAAAAACCCAACCTGTTTATAAATAATCCACCGCAAGGATTCAGAAATTTACAATGAAAAGAGCAATCATCATAGGAGCCGGACTTACCGGATTGACAACTGCCTACTATTTAAAAAAAGCGGGCTGGAAGGTTACCATCCTCGAAAAAGATTTGCGAACCGGAGGTGCCATACATACCCATCGCGAAAAAGGATTTTTATTTGAAAGCGGACCGAACACCGGCATGATCTCTCACCCGGAAGTATTTGATCTGTTTGAAGAACTGAAGCCTGAAATACAGGTTGAACCAGCCAATAAGGAAGCCAAACGCCGGCTGATCTGGAAGGAGGGACGCTGGCACAATCTGCCTCAAAGTTTAAAAGATGG
>JBEPWN010000466.1:0-2649 GCA_041642395.1 Marinilabilia sp.
TGCTGTGTTGATGCTTACATTGGTTTCTTCTGCAATTTCTTTAAAAGACAGACCAAAATAATGACGCAGTCTGATGACTTCTTTTTGTGTTTCGGGAAGGTCTTCAACCAGGGTTGCAACATCACTGAGCATTTGATCATAAACCATTTGATCCTCGATGGTATTTTCCGAAAAGCGGGTATGGTTGAAGATATCATACGTATACTGGTCGTTTGATACCATCTGCTGATTTTTCTGTTTGCGAAAATAATCAATAACCAGGTTGTGGGCAATTCGCATCACCCACGATGTGAAACGTCCGTTTTCAGCATATTTTCCTGTTTTAAGAGAATGAATCACTTTTACAAAAACATCCTGAAAGATATCTTCGGCCAGATCGCGCTGACGAACCATTAAAAAAATGAATGAATAAATACGTTTCTGATGCCGGTCTATTAATAGGTCAATGCATCTGGATTCTCCTGAGATAAACTTATTTACAAGCTCTTCGTCAGACAGGGTGTTAAAATCTGTCATTATCAATAAATTTTAAAATTAGCTTGTAAATTTGTTTTATAGGCTTTTCGTTTTAAGTAGTAAAATTTTCAAAAATGCATTGGCGAAATAACAAAAAATCACACAAATTTCCAAATATTAAATCTTTTTGTTGATCTGTTTTATTTGCCGACGCACCTCGTTTACGAGTTTTTCTTTTAAAAGGTTATATTCTAAGTCATTATTTTGGAACGCTTTTTCAGTTTTTTTGGTCAGTTCGTATAAACCTTTTGCCTCCATGGTACCAACAATTCCTTTTAGCGAGTGCAGGGTCCGGGCCAGTTCCTGCTGGTCTTCCTGTTGTGATTGTTGTTCTATCTGCTTATCAAAACCGGCATAATCATGGCAAAACCCCTGTAGCAGCCTACGATAAAGATCAGACCGGCCTCCCATTCTGCTTATTCCGGCCTGTACATCGAGGCCCTCAATTTTCGGAAACTTATATTCGCGGCCTTTTTCGGAATGTTGCAATCTGTTGCTGGCATCTTCAGGCTCACCAAATACCAGTCGGTAAATCACTCTGAAAAGGTTGTCAGGATCAATGGGTTTGGCCACCAAACCTGTCATTCCTGCCTGTAAACAGCTTGCCTCAACATCGCCAAGTGCTTCTGCTGTCATAGCCACAACAGGGACTTTCTGCCACCCTTCAATTCGTTTCAGGCGCCGGGTGGCTGTATAGCCATTCATGCCGGGCATGTGAATGTCCATCAAGACAATATCGTAGGGGCAGTTTCCCTTGTTTTTATTTGCCAGGTCCAGCGCCTCCTGTCCGTTGACGGCAACATCGGTTTTTATATTTGCCATGGACAGCAATTCAACCGTTAGCTGCCGGTTAATGTCATTATCTTCAACCATCAGCAAGTTCAAAGGCCTTTTTTCTTTCAGATATTCTCTGTAACTCTTTTTTTTCGGACTGGTTTCCTGTTCCTTTAGATCAATCTCGCCCATAGCATCCATCATGGCATCAAAAAGAATGGAATAGTTGACGGGTTTATGCAACACAACGAATGAAAGATTTGAATCGTTCCAGTGTGTGCGAAGTTCTTCTTCCTGAAACGGCGATACCAGCACGACAAGATGCTCATAGCGGTCGCTGTATTTTTTCAGATCCAGTGCAGCTTGTTCACTTGTTTCTTCAATCAGAAGCCAATCAACAAAAAGGAGCCAAAAGGGGTCAGAAGTACTGACCTCCATAAGCTTTTGAATGAGTGTTTTAAATGAACAGGCTCTTTGAACTTCAAATCCGAAATCACCAAGCATTTTTTTGAGGCTGATGGCTGTTTTTGAATTTTTACAGGCAACCGCTGCATTGTCACCAGCCACTTCAAAAGCATGGCGCATCTGATCTTTTTTCTGAATGAGTTGCCGGGCCATGGTGGCGGTAAAATAAAATGTGCTGCCTTTGCCGTATTCACTTTCCACCCATATTTCCCCGTCCATCATTTGGGTGATGCGCTTACAGATGGCTAATCCGAGTCCCGACCCCCCATATTTGCGGGAAGTTGAAACATCGGCCTGAGAGAATGCTTTAAATAAATTATTTTTCTGATCTTCCTTTAGTCCGATACCGGTATCTTCAATAGCAAACAGAAGTTCTGCTTTATTGGTGTCCGATGATTTTAGTCCGATATTTACGATGACATGTCCCTTGTCGGTGAATTTTACCGCATTGTTGACAAGATTGACCAGAACCTGTTCCAGTCGCAAAGGATCACCAACAAGACTCAGTGGTACATCGGGTGAAATGTTGAAAATAAGTTCCAGTCCTTTTTCATTTGCTCTGAAAAGGATCATGTCGGCCAGATTTTGTAAAACCTGTTCAAGATCAAAATCTATGTATTCAAGGTCCAGTCTTCCGGCTTCTATCTTTGAAAAGTCAAGAATGTCATTGATGATTCCAAGCAATGAGCGGGAAGAAGATTGGATGCGTTTCAGGTAATTATTTTGTTCTTTAATACCGGGTTTTTCCAATCCAAGGTGGGTCCATCCAATGATCGCATTCAGAGGCGTGCGTATTTCATGACTCATCCGTGCCAGAAAATCACTTTTTGCACGAGTGGCGGCTTCTGCGGCTTCCTTTGCTTTACGGAGTTCAATGCTGCCTTCATAACGGGC
>JBEPWN010000467.1:0-2649 GCA_041642395.1 Marinilabilia sp.
CCTCGCCATCAAGAATTCCGGTATTTGCAGAGATATTTGATTGCAAACGGCCGTGGAGCAATCCTGCATAACGCAAAGACAGACGGTTATCTCCTTTATGACTCAAATTATAGGGCATTTCAAAGCTCTCATCCTGGATATTGATATCGGGTTGAAACAAGCGGTTAAAAAGCACAAAAGCATCGGCTCCGTCTTCGCTCAGGCGACTGATGAATTCCAGAGCATTGGTATAATACGGACTCAGTTTAATGGAAACCGGAATATTAACAGTTCTCTTGATTTTTTTCAAGATATCTATACGACTGCTCTCTATTTCCTGGGGAGTTTTATTGGCGTCGGTAATTGTGCTGTAAAAATTAAGCTCAAGTCCATCCACCCCTGTCTCGGCCAGAAGCCCGGCATATTCTTCCCAGGTTGAATCGAAAATACAATTAAGGCTGGCGATTACCGGAATCGACACAGACTCCTTAAGCTCTTTAACAGCCATTAGATGAGCCCTTGGTCCGGAATGTTTTACATTGGGGAAGATATCAATCATCTCTGCATGCCGTTCATCATATTCATGAAGATCTTCCTCAAGCTCGCCGGCCTCAAGATTTATTTGCTCTTCAAAAAGCGATTTATAAACAATGGCCGAAGCACCGGCTTCCTCCAGCTTTTTCACCATTTCCTTGTCGGTCACAAGATTACTTGCACCAATAATCAACGGGTTCTTCAGGGGAATCCCCATGTAATGTGTAGATAAATCCATATTCTCAGGGTTCATTTGATAGTTAATAAATGTATGATTCAGTTTATTAACATTCTTAGGTGCTTTTTTGTTGAATAAAACAGGGAAAAGATGTCAGACAAACCAGTACCAGACGTTTAAATTATTGTTAATCAGCAACCAGCCATAAATTAATTCACTTATTAAGACAGATTATACCTTGCCTGTTTCAAAATTACAGTAATCCAATGCCTATAATCCGCAAATCAGAGCTTGACTAAATTATATTTAGGGCTTGCTGAAAAAGTAAGCAGACTTATTTTTAAGCTTTAAAAACCTTGCACTATAATAAAAATATCAACAATAAATTATTCATTATTAAACTATTATATGTTTTTAAGCAGGCCCTATATAATAAGTTGATTGATCTTTTTTGGTCAAGGCAAACCTTGTCTGCCATGAAATACATTTGATGTTGCGAAATCCTGGTGATGCAAAAAAAGGCAGTCCTGATTCAGGACTGCCTTTTTTAAAATCTATATTATCAACAGTTCGTTAAACGGTCACAATGCTTTATATTTCAATTGTTTAATGCTAAAAAACAACTACCAACATCATACAAAACATTCAACATCTAACCTCTAGCTTCTATCAGCCTACCGGCCTGATAACCTACTAGCCTGATAACCTACTAGCCTACTAGCCTAAAAACTATTCAGTTTCGTAAGCCATGGCAGCAAAACGCTTGTAGGTATTGTAACGCCACTTAGCATTTTCCTCGGCCTTTTGGAACAATACTTTAGCCTCTTCGGGAAACGACTTCAACAATGAAGTGTACCGCACCTCACCTTTAAGGAAATCCTGGAACTTACTCCAGTCGGGCTCTTTTGAGTCCATCTGGAAAGGATTCTTTCCTTCCTCTTCAAGCATAGGATTGTAACGGAACAGATGCCAGTAACCCGATTCAACAGCCTGTTTGCCCTCCTGCTGAGCCTTACCCATACCTGCCTTCAATCCATGACTGATACATGGTGAGTAAGCAATGATAATGGACGGTCCGGGATAAGCTTCAGCTTCTTTAATGGCTTTGAAATACTGATTCTGGTTGGCACCCATCGAAACCTGGGCCACGTAAACATAACCATATGTTGTAGCCATCAGACCAAGATCCTTTTTGCGGATCTTTTTACCGGAAGCAGCAAATTTTGCCACAGCTCCAACAGGCGTTGCTTTGGAAGCCTGACCCCCTGTATTGGAATAAACTTCAGTATCCATAACCAGGATGTTCACATCTTTTCCGGAAGCAACTACATGATCCAAACCTCCGTAACCGATGTCGTATGCCCATCCGTCACCACCAAAGATCCATACCGACTTCTTCACCAGATAATCTTTCAGTGCCAGGATTTCTGCAGAAACGGGATTCTTTTCATTGTCAAGGGCTTTTACAACAGCATCAGAAACCTCGCGGGTTTTACTGCCATCTTCTTTGGCTTCGATCCATGCTTCAAAGGCAGCTTTGGTATCAGCAGACACATCCGACATTTTTTCTTTCATCAGTCGCTCGATGCGTTCACGTAACTTGTCAACACCAACTGACATCCCCAAACCATACTCAGCATTGTCCTCAAACAATGAATTGGCCCAGGCAGGTCCGTTGCCATTCTGATCTGCACAATAAGGAGTTGCAGGTGCCGAACCACCGTAGATTGAGGAACAACCCGTGGCATTGGCAATCATCATACGATCACCAAAAAGCTGTGTGATCACCTTGATGTATGGAGTTTCACCACATCCGGCACAAGCACCTGAAAATTCAAACAATGGCTTGGCAAACTGAGATGCTTTAAGATTGGTTGTTTTAGGTGTAATCGTATCCTTAATGGAAACTTCATCCACCATATAATCCCAACGCTCAACCTCTTCCATCTGCGATTCCA
>JBEPWN010000468.1:0-2635 GCA_041642395.1 Marinilabilia sp.
AACCTCCTTTATCGCTTGATGGTCTACCAACTTTATTATAAAACAATTTTTATAATAATGTAGTCGGATGACATCCTATTTTTATTTGATAGAATGTTAATTTACAGAGAGATTTTCCCTTAAAAGCATTCCAAAAGGAAACCTCCACATATCTAAAACCAATTATACCAAAAATTTTTCTTGATTTATCAGGCAAATGCAATTATGAACATTATGAAATAATTTTCGGTTTAATAATATCACCTGAGATATCCCATACTAGATCACGAAGTATTCCTTTCTTTATCTAATAATTTGTTGTAAATAATTATTTCTATACGAAATAACGTTGCCAGTATAATTATTTAGAGACCTCTAAACCTTTAATCCTATGGATAATCAAAAACTTTTCGAAATTATTGGATATCTTGCTTCGATAGTCATCGCTATTTCATTATTGATGAAATCGCTCATTCGATTGCGAGTTATTAATGGCATTGGTGCTCTGGTTTTTGTGGTTTACGGCATATTAATCCAGGCTTATCCCGTGGCAGTCTTGAATGGAATTATCGTCGTAATCGATATTTATTATCTCTTACAAATGCTCAAACGGAGTGATTATTTCACCTTAATGGAAGTCTCTCCAAAAAGCACATATTTGACTTTTTTCCTAAAATTTCATCATGAAGATATCCGGAATTTCTTCCCAGAATTCACATACCAACCAAATGAATCTGACCTTGTCTTTTTTGTTTTGAGAAATACAATTCCCGCGGGATTGGTAGTAATTCGAAAAATTGGAAACAAAGGAGAGGTGCTTTTGGATTACGCACTTCAAGATTATCGTGATTTTAAAATTGGCAGCTTTATCTTTGATGATAATGCTGATCTACTGATGAGCCACGGAATTGATTATTTAGAAACTCAGAGCCAAATCCCCAGTCATATTCGTTATTTACGCCAAATGGGATTCAAACAAAAAGAAGATGGTCGTTTCTTAAAGCAGCTCTCATCACACGTTATTCGAGATAAAAAAATATAAATACAAATTTTAATATCTCTACCGGTAGATTATTCGATAATCAAATCCATTAATTCTACAAACCGACCCATATCTACTTTTTGGATGATCCTAGTATTAGCTGCTTTTTTGGATGCGCCGAACCAATCAATGACGGTCATTCCACGTGTGTACCGGCCAGATAGCTCAACCTGGACGAACTTTTCAGTAGATTCTAAAATAATCTCCGGTTCCAACATCACCGCCATCGCCAATGGGTCAGCCGTAAAACAAACATTTTTGTTACCATTTTGTTTGATGATTTTCATTATCCTATTCATGCTTTTCTCAAGAAAGCCACTTCGAGGGTTATCATAATGTCTAATTTTTTCCAAATACGTGCTTGGTAAGCCGTGATCCAAAGTAGCTTCCCAGGTCAACATTGTCAGCAATGGCCATTTCTCAAACACGATTGCTGCAGCTTCTGGATCAGAATAGGTATTAAACTCTGCAGGAAAGTTTTCTGTATTTCCTTTTCCTAGATACGCCCCACCCATGATCACCAATTCTTTATAGTAGCTCGGTAAATCAGGTTCTAAATGTAAAGCCAGCGCCAGATTGGTCAATGGACCAATAGCAATTAATGATAAATCTCCCGGTTTTTCTTTTGCTAACTTGATTAAGCCCAAACATGCTGGATCTTTTTCCACAGAACGGTCAGAATCAGTGAAAGTCAGATCTCCCAATCCGTCCAATCCATGAATAAAACTTGCATCATCACTGGTTCCAAGTAATGATGAACTTGCGCCAGCAAATACAGGAATCGATTTTGCTTCCAGAATATCCAAAATTTTTAAAACATTCGCTGTTGTCCGAGCAACATTGACATTTCCCGAAACGGTTGTGATCGCCTCTATTTTCGTTTCAGGATGCATACAAGCCATCATAATTGCTATTGCATCATCAATACCAGGGTCACAATCAATAACAATTCGCTTCATTTCTACCTCTTTAGTAATCGTTAATATTCAGTAAAGTCATGGTAAAATTATAAGCCTGAAGTAGGAAAATTTCAGCTTTCCAATAATTTTATACCAAGTGAGGATCATCTTGAAATCAACATTAAAAATTGCCGTCAGTCATCCAGCCGGTTTACATGCTCGGCCTGCTTCCTTATTTGTTCAGACTGCAAACAAATTCAGCAGTGACATCCAGGTTCAAAATCTAACCGACAACTCAAACCTTGCAAATGCGAAAAGCATCTTGAGCATTTTGACTCTTGGAGTTTGTCAAAACCACGAAATTGAGATCGTTGCCGATGGAGAAGATGCAGAACAAGCACTTGAAGCTTTACAAGCGCTAATTAAGGATAATTTCGGCGAAGATTAACTTTAGCTTTGAAATTTAAAATTAAAAATCCTTTGCTCTCTTTTCAAAAAGCAAAGGATTTTTGGCATAAGTCATACCAAAATCTACAAAATTGGAAGACCTAATTCCGACCTGACCAATTTTTTCTTTAATTAGCTGTAGTTTTTCCGCTGCATCTTCCTGATAGCTTTCTTTTTAGCAATCCGCCTTTCTTCACTTTTTGATGTAAAGAAACGGCGTTTACGATGCTCAGATAATACTTTTGACCTCGTTACTTTTTTGCGAAAT
>JBEPWN010000469.1:0-2628 GCA_041642395.1 Marinilabilia sp.
AGAAATAGCAGCTTTAAAGCCAAGACTATTGAGTCGGGAAACATCCAACAATTTGCGAAAAGTGCCGTCAGGTTTGGAATCGTCCCAGTCAATCCTGCCATCGAAACCGGTTACATCTTTTATCAGACCAGCAAGTTCGGCAATAGATTGATCCTCACCAACACCAATATTGATGTGCGTATTTCGAACTTCCTTCAAACCCCGTTCTTTTACAATATCTTCAAAATCAACCTCATTCATCAGATAAACACAGGCCCGGGCCAGGTCGGCAGAGTGAAGAAATTCGCGGTGAGGCTTTCCGGTACCCCAAAGTTTCAATACCACTTCTCCATTTTGAGCAAACAATCCAAAATCCTCCAGTTTTTGAGAGATTTCTGCATCACTTCCATCCGGATCCACTCCTTGTACGGGTCTTTTTCGAAAATCGTTTCGTATGGCCTCAAAATTCCCGGCTTTCATAAGTTTTCCAAGATGCATTTTACGGATCATTGCAGGCAAAACATGCGATCCCAGAAGATTGTAATTATCGTTTGGTCCGTAAAGATTGGTAGGCATCACCGAAATAAAATTAGTGCCATATTGCAGATTGAATGATTCACTCATTTTCATTCCGGCAATTTTGGCAATGGCATACGGTTCATTGGTATATTCCAGTGCCCCCGTCAACAGATGTTCTTCCTTCATAGGCTGAGGACAATCCTTGGGATAGATGCAGGAACTTCCGAGAAAAAGCATTTTTTTCACGTTAGATTTCCAGGAAGAATGTATGATGTTGTTTTGAATCTGAATATTCTGATAAATGAAATCGGCCCTGTAAGTATTATTGGCAAGAATGCCTCCCACCTTTGCCGCAGACAGAAACACATATTCAGGACGTTCTTTTTCAAAAAACGCTTCAACGCTTTTTTGATCCAGAAGATCAAGTTCCTGATGCGACCGCAAAAGCAAATTATTATAACCTCCGGCCTTCAATTCCCGGGTAATCGCAGATCCTACCAGCCCATTGTGTCCGGCTACATATATTTTGCTGTTAATATCCATTATTCGAAATAGTTTAGCGTTTTAAATCCGCCGTCATTGAGGTATTTGTCACGTTTCATCAGATTTAAATCTCCATCCATCATGTCTTTAACCAAACCCTCCAGGTCGTATTTAGGTTCCCAGCCCAGTTTTTCTTTGGCTTTTGAAGGATCACCAATCAACAGATCCACTTCTGTGGGTCTGAAATAACGAGGATCGACCTCAACCACGCAGGCTTCTTTTTCTACCTGATATGCCGGATCATTGCATGCCACCACATATCCTTTTTCATCCACGCCTTCACCTCTGAATTCAACCTCAATCCCGGTCTCAGCAAATGCCCGTCTCACAAAATCACGAACTTCGGTTGTAACTCCTGTAGCCACCACGCAATCTTCAGGTTTTTCCTGCTGAAGCATCAGATACATGGCTTTTACATAATCCTTGGCATGCCCCCAGTCACGTTTCGCAGATAAATTTCCCAAAAATAATTTATTCTGCAGACCAAGTGCAATGCGGGATACGGCACGGGTGATCTTTCGGGTCACAAACGTTTCCCCACGTATGGGCGACTCATGATTAAACAAAATACCATTGCAGGCATACATTCCGTATGCTTCACGATAATTAACAGTAATCCAGTATCCGTAAAGCTTGGCCACAGCATAAGGCGAACGAGGATAAAAAGGTGTCTTTTCTGTTTGCGGAACCTCCTGCACCAAGCCATAAAGTTCGCTGGTGGACGCCTGATAAAACCTGGTTTTCTTTGTAAGACCAAGCAAGCGGATGGCTTCCAGAATCCGAAGAACACCTATACCATCTGCATTGGCCGTATATTCAGGCGTATCAAAACTTACCTGCACATGCGACATGGCTGCAAGGTTATAGATTTCATCGGGCTGAACTTCCTGAATGATGCGGATCATATTTGTAGAATCAGTAAGATCGCCGTAATGCAGGAAAAAATTGCGATGCTCAACATGCGGATCCTGATATAAATGATCAATCCTCTCAGTATTGAAAAGAGAGCTGCGCCGTTTGATTCCATGAACAATGTATCCTTTCTTCAGAAGGAACTCTGACAAATATGCGCCATCCTGTCCGGTGATACCGGTAATGAGTGCTACTTTTGACATTTAGTATATTGATTAAATTTACTATTTGGAATGAACAATACTCCGTTTAACTTTTGCAGGTATCTGATAATAAATGGTTTGAAAAACACCAACAAATAACTGCAACTCATTAATAATAAAAACTTTGCGTCTTTGTGTCTCTGCGTTTAAGCTTTTTTTTAGCGAACTATTGTAATTCATACAAATTTACAATAAAAGCGGTTCAACTCAATATATAACTCACTATTGTCGGTAAAAAGTCAAAATTATTCTTATTGATCCCGGACTGATAAAGTATCCCAGTACCATTGTATGGCTTCTTTCAGACCATCTGCCACTTTATATTGGGGATTATATCCCAAAAAACGTGAAGCCTTTTCAATGGAAGCAAGAGAATGAGGCACATCTCCTATCCTCTCGGGTCCGTATTTCACCTCAATATCACGGATATCAGGATCGAAAGACGTCAATAATTTTTTTAAATGATCCAGCA
>JBEPWN010000470.1:0-2628 GCA_041642395.1 Marinilabilia sp.
TAATTAATTGGTGCTCTAATAGTTGATTTAATTCTTTTTCCACTTCTAAAATTGAGTACCCATACTTTTCACAAATTGAAAGTAAATCTCTCTCTCCATCCAAAAAATTCAGTAACCGCAATCTGCGTTTAATTATTTCAGAATGCGATAATTTGGAGTTCAGATCTTCAAATAAATTTCGTTTCCCCAAAAACGGTTCTCCGTATTTTATTTGATTCACGTAAGTAGTATTCAAATCAAATGACTTTACTATATCACCCAGAATCTTTATCAATTCAACCATTTTATCAAAATTCATAAGACTTTTGTTATCTAACGACGTGTGATACTGAGGATACTTCGAAAAGGGTGTTCGCATCATTACCCCAACAGGAAAGTTGAAGCCAGGTGAAGAGTATTGACGCTCATCACTGCCTATTGGGTCAAATGGAATCGTATCGAAGTTCTGATTACTATTTTCAAGTAAATGCATAGCAACTCTATCAGTAAGTGACTCTTCCTGCCTGGTTTTTTTATAGGTAATTGAACCATCGTCTCCACAGCAAGTAAGTACAAATCCGGCCTTAAGTTTATTCTGCAATTTCTCTTTATTCTGATGCAGATAACAAATAGCCCCAATCGTTTCAGGAGCGATCACAAATCGGATGCTATATTTTCTATTCTTTATTTTTTTCAGCTCATTATAAAGAAACGCCAATGTTATTGGTCCTGAAAGCTCATTGTTTGCCATACTCGGGTGACATAAGTAGCTGCTAAACAGGATTTCATCATCCAATTCACCCGGCAGAACTAGATCGCCATAGGTCAGGCTGCCTTTTTTGAGACTCGAATCGATTTTAACTTTATACTTTCCTTCTCTTGGCAGGTTTTTAAATGTTTCGTATGTAACACAAAAACCCCATCTTTCTTTATAATAAGAAGCTATATATGGAATCGCCTTGGGTAAATCTTTCTTATAGTGCAAATGATTTACTAACTCATCATAAGAAACTTCTCTATCCACCGGTACCGAATAATTTACTACATGAAGGTTATTTTTATGAAAGTCAGCAATTTTTTTTCCTTCCGGCGTAATTATATATGCATCTTTGATATTCCACTCATCCGGCACCTCCCAGTCAAAAACCTTTGTGCCGCTTGTAATTTCATGCAATTGCAGAGGAATGATTTTTTGGAGAATCCTGAATGAATCCCTCAATCCATCACCGGTTATACTTCTGCATATGGGCCATAATTCGTCAAATATTTCTTCTATATTACCAGCACTCAGTCTAATGTCACTTTTATTATCGTTAAGGTCCCTATTTATCATCTCTTTACACTCTTTAAAGTTTTCTTGAGTTACCAATTCTTTCTAATTACGCAAGATTGAAAATATCGCTCTGAGTTTGTAGTTATTTCATTATGAACTAACTGTAATTACAAAAACCATTAACCACAATCTATTCAACAGTTTAAATACAGTAAATGTAAGCTGTAAGTTAGAGAATAATAATTTCACCCTAATCCATTTTATCATTTAGATTGAAGTTAAATCGAAAATTAAAAATTCAGGGGTATGGAAAAAGTTTTAGTTACAGGTGGAGCAGGATATATTGGTTCCGTTTTGGTTCGATTGCTGCTCGAAAAGGGGTACAACGTTAGAGTATTTGATAATTTAAGTTTCGGCGGTGAGTCGATTGTAGATCTTCTGAATCACGATCGTTTTGAGTTTTTCAAAGGAGATATGAGAAATGAAGACGATTTAAAAAAAGCAGTAGATGGCATAGACTACATAGCACATCTTGCTGCGATTGTAGGTGATCCGGCCTGCCGTAAATTTCCGGAAGATGCAAAAGCAATAAATCTTGAGGGCTCCAAAAGTCTCTACTCCATTGCCAATAAAGCTGAGGTGAAAAAATTTGTCTTTGCATCCACATGCAGCAACTATGGAAAGATGGATGATCCTGAAGCTTATGTAAATGAGGATTCGAAGCTGGCGCCTGTTTCACTCTATGCAGAAACCAAAGTTGCTGTTGAAAAGTATTTATTGAACCAGCCAAAAACGAATGTTTGCAAACCGACAAGTCTCCGCTTTTCAACTGTGTACGGACTCTCACCCCGCCCACGGTTTGACCTTACTGTTAATGAGTTTACACGGGAACTCGCATTAGGCCGGGAACTTGTAATTTTCGGTGAGCAATTCTGGCGGCCTTATTGCCATGTAGTTGATCTGTCTCGCTCTGTTATTGAAGTGTTTGAGGCTGATGATGAAATAGTGGCTTATGATGTATTCAATGTGGGCGATACTGACGAAAATTATCAGAAAGAGATGATTGTAAACGAAATATTGAAAGTCATCCCTGACGGTAATATTAAATACGTCCAGAAGGATGAAGATCCACGCGACTACCGGGTCTCATTTGACAAGATCAAGGATCGACTGGGCTTTAAAATTACAAAACGGGTACCTGATGGAATAAAAAATATTAAGCAGGCTGTGGTCGATGGTTTCTTCCATGATCCTGATGATTCAAGATTCAGCAATATTTGAGTGAGATTAAAATAGAAAAAACACCAAGTTTGATTTGCTAAACATTACCAGCAAATGGTTCAAAGAACTAAATGAATAGAACTGACCCATTGGAA
>JBEPWN010000471.1:0-2622 GCA_041642395.1 Marinilabilia sp.
ACATACGAAGATGTTACAATTTTCAGATGAGCAGGGCATTGAAGTTTCAGAATCAAATGTGCGAATTAAATAAAATTATTGAGAAACAGGAAGATACCGGTGATAACTGGTTCGCTGAATAAATATCGGAGCTTCAAAATAATCATGAACAATCAGAAACAACTACCGGGTAATTATAATCTTTGATGTATTAATTGAATTATTCCTTGTTAAATACAAAAGATACAGTCCAGGTCTTTTATCGGAAGTTGTGAGGTGATGTTTCCCGTTAAATCCAAAATTAAGAATTGCTTCACCATTGCTTGAAAACAAAGTAGCATTTGCTTTTTGTTGATTGGACAATACAATATTTATATAATCGTTGGCCGGATTGGGATAAATATTTACGTCAGTTTTCGGTATAGTTAAAAATCCGCTGGATGATTGTATTGAAAAAAGTTCTTTAAAATACTTCACCAGTTCAGTTTCTGTCCGATCTGTTTTTTCCAGGCGGGCATCAGGATCCATTTCGATATCCATGGGATACCATTCGCGATAAGCATACCACGACCAGCCGATTTGTTCTTCTTCGAGAATTGAAATTATATCCTTT
This sequence comes from Marinilabilia sp., assembly GCA_041642395.1. Taxonomy (GTDB): domain Bacteria; phylum Bacteroidota; class Bacteroidia; order Bacteroidales; family Marinilabiliaceae; genus Marinilabilia. The sequence goes on from JBEPWN010000471.1 coordinate 593, forward strand.
ATCCACTGCTCAGCTCCAACCGCCCATCGGCTGCAACCGAATTCGCCGCACCACAATTTAATATTATATTTTTCTGCCCACTCTAAAGCGGTTCGGATTTTACGTTCCATTGTGGCCCTGTTCCAGTATTCCCCTTGTATTGTTCCCGGGTACTTACGCGACTTCCATTGTTCTTCGGTTGCTCCAAGCATTCCGTTATTACGCTGGTGTGTAAAATCCATTGGCCCATAGAAATGGAAGCTATATATAACATTATCGTCATCAATTGGTTTCATGTCTTCAAAACCATAAGGCCAGCCCCAGCCCGGAGGTTCCACCACAATGGTGTGAATAGAATCGGTTTTCCTGATTTCAGCAGCAAGTTTGTTCGCATACGGCCACCACGCCGACTTAGCCAAGCTCCCGTGAGGTTCATTCATCAGGTCCCAGGCCACTCCGCGGGTGTCATCAGCATAGCGTTTTACCAGATCACACCAAAAATCAATATACGCCTGCATATAGGTATCATTTGAGAAGAATGCATCGTTATCGTCGAATGAAGGACTAAACGAAAGTACTGTATACAAACCGGCGTCAAGGCACATGTCCAGTGTACGATAAACAGCCGCTACCCGATCGGGATCCGGTTTGGCAGGAGGAGGTGGAACAAGGTTATTGGTCAGAATCCGTACAGAGTTGCCTCCCCAGTCGTTGACAAAATGATTGATATCTTCCTGTGTAATGCGGGTCACAATGTTCATTCCACGGAGGCGATAGTCGGGCCATGCCGGTCCCTGGGCAGATAGAGGTAATATAAGACTGGTCAGGTATGCCGTAAAAATCAGAAAAAGAAATACGTTTTTTTTCATTGTTTTTAATTTATTACCTTCGATATTGTAGATTCTAATGCAAAGATTTTACTATTCATTGAACTTTCAGGATTAAAGATATAATTTAACGGCTCTTTTTCAAACTGGATCAGCCAATTCTTTCTTTTTTTAAAATCCTTGGTAACATGCTTGTTCCAATTACAAATAAGGTATATAAATAGTTTCTACAATTTTTAATAACAAAAATATTGAAGAATGGAATTTAAAATCATTAAAAACCAGAAATACATTTACGACTGCGAGAATTGTGGTAATGAATTTGAACGCTTTTATCAGTGTGAACCGGATATTTGTCATTCATGTGGGTACTATGGAACATTTCATGAAGATATTGAAGAATTTGATGAAATTCACCAATACTGTCCAATTTGTAATTCATTCTTTAAAACATCCGAATACCTTAAGGGCACCTCTAAAAACCACCGTTTGTCAGAATAGTTCTTATTATTGAAAGTTTCGTTGACATAAAAAACCGTGGGGCGGTGCTGTATTTTTCTATTTATTGAATATTTCCATACTGTTATTACTTTTTTTGTGTTTTTTTTCGCTATTAGTCATAACTATCCCATGCACACTGCTATTTTTAGTTGTTTGCAACGGCAAATATTGTAGGTCAGGTTTATCATCCCTATTTTTGCTTTTGCCCTGGCAATTCCAATTGTTCGGACAAATGAACCGTTCATGCTGTTCTCCACAAAGCCAAAGATATGTTCCACCCTTGCCCGTGTTTTCGATTTCTCTTTGTTGTTTGCTTTTTGTTCCTCTGTTAAAGGCTTGTTGCGGTACCCTTTCTCATTTACTTTGTTTACAATTTTTTTCTTTTTATAGATTTTATCCTGTTCTTCACCTGTATAGGCGCTGTCGGCATAAAACGGCTGTCCCTCGTCTTTTTCTGTCAGCAGCTCTTCTATTGGCTGGGAGTCGTGCACAGAAGCATCAGTGACTTCATATTTTTCAATGAGCTTTGTTTTGGTATCGGACTTTACATGGTTTTTGTAGCCATAAAAAGCAGAATTGTTTTTCTTGGTCCACCGTGCATCCACATCTTTCTGGCAAAGCTTGTGTGGTTTCTCTTTCCATGCTTCGGGTGCGGTACCGTTTTCTTTTATGTGCTTGTTCTCTTCTCGGGTGTTTCGTTGGCGCGGGGCTTCCATCCGCCAG
>JBEPWN010000472.1:0-2621 GCA_041642395.1 Marinilabilia sp.
GTTTGAAAAATCATCCGGTGAGTTGACTGTAAAGTCATCAACCGATCCCAACCTGCTGGCCTGGATTACCCGGAAGATCAATTTTAATGAAACACCCCTTAATGATGTTGCAGAAACGCTGGAGCGGGTCTATAATGTGAATATTCAGATGTCAGACAGCACCATGGCCAATGAAAGGCTTACAGCGCGCTTCAGTGAAAACTCCCTGGATTTTGTATTGCAGGTTGTTTGTACTACCTTTAATCTGGATATGCAACGCGAAGGAGAAACTATTTTTTTGTCTGAAACGACTAAGCAGGAATGATTTTTGAAATAATTGTGAATTGTATTACGATCCGGAAATCAACTCAGAATAAGGATATGAGTGGGCATCTATCCGGTCATGAAGTCTGTTTTTCCGGACAACAATTAATTTGAATTATGAACTTCCGAATTACGACAAAAGGAAGTTTGGCAACAGGCATTAAGAATAATTAAATGATATATGTTCTGAAAAACAAAATGTTAATAACAGCGCAATATGTTCTGCGGTTGTGTCTGATTGTTGTCCTGATGCTTACCGTTGGCATTACGGATAGTTTTGCTCAGAACAACCATCTTCTGGATAAAAAATACACTTTCTCCTTTGACAGTCTGCGTTTTTCATCATTGTTTGATTCCCTGGAATCGCGCTATGGCATTTCTTTTTCCTATGATGCTTCTTTAATTCCAGGAGACAGTCTGATTCTGGCTGATGCCGATTCTGTGGATTTAGATGAGTGGCTTTTCAGTGTGCTGGATAATGAGGATCTGAAAGTTCATGAAATGGAAAATCAGATCATTATCTCAGCCGAGCCGGCGAAGGTTTCCAGCCAGGCTATTCATATTGAAGGCATGGTGGTTGATTCTATGGATCATGAACCAATGGGTATGGTCAACATCGGGGTAGAAGGGAAAACAATCGGGACTGCCACCAATAAAAACGGTCGTTTTAGTCTGTTTTTACCTGCGGAATATGCCGGTGAAAAACTGGTTTTTTCAAATCTCGGATATTTGCGTGAGCACATTATTATTCCTTCCCGGGATACCACTTTATCTGTCGAACTAAGAGATACATCGGTTCGTTTGCCGGAGGTTCTGGTGAAGCATGTAAAGCCGGATCAGATTATGAAAGAAGTAAACCGCCGCAAAAGCAGCAATTATGCATCGGAGGCTTTAATACTCACTGCCTTTTTTCGTGAAACCATACAACAGGACGATCAATATGTGGATGTTTCTGAAGCAGTGATTGAAATAGCTAAACCACCTTATACCAGGGAGTTTGCTCAGGAGAGGGTTCGGTTTGTAAAAGGTCGTAAAGGAGAGTTTTCCGGCGATATGGAAACCATTAATTTTAAATTGCAGGGCGGGCCGTTTTTGTTCAGCCGGGTTGACATAGTCAGGCAAGGTGGATTTTTGCCTGATGAGAGGGGAAACTCAAAATATGAATATACCTATGAAGGATTGGATTATGAGCATGGGAGAAATGTTTTTATAGTTGGTTTCGAGCCTCATAATGATACCGGCGAACTGCTCTACGAGGGTGAAATTCGCATTGATACGGAAACTTTCGCTGTGGTGGGAGCTACTTTTGAAATGACTCGCAAAACCATCCGTAAAAGCCGTGAATTCCTGATAAGGCGCGACAGTCGGCGGTTTCGTACAAAACCCCGTTTTGCCCGCTACCAGATTGATTACCGGCCATGGAAGGACAAATGGGTATTGAACCGAGTAAGAGGGGAAGTGAGCATGCGCATCGTGGATCGTGAAAAGCGGATAAGGACAGAATTTAACACTGTATCCGAAATGCTGGTTACTGACCTCAGGCCTGGTGATCGTAAAGAATTCCGTTGGTCAGAGTCGTTCAAGGCCGATTATATTCTATCCGATGAGATCGAGACTTATGATTCTGATTTCTGGTCGCATTATAATATTATAAGTCCTGATGAATCGATTGAAAAAATATTTCAGTCCAAAAACGATCCTTCTGAAGATTCTGAGGAACAGGAATAAAAAAACCGGCTTCAGCAAAAGTTGAAAGCCGGAAAGAGGTGTTGTAGTCTTATGACCGGATTATACTTTCAGGCACAACGTTGTTGTAAATAATTAATTGTTGATCCTACCGAATACAAATTGGTCAGTTCATCATTTTTCACCTGTACTTTGAACCTTGTTTCCAGATAAAAAAGGAAACAGGCCATGTCAATATCATCCATGAACAAATCGTCGGTAAAAGAGGCCTTTTCCTCAATTGCATTGCGTGGAATACCGGTCTGTCTGAACACTTTGTAAAGATTTCGTCTAATTGATTTTGCGTTCATATGGCAATTTTCTTTTGGTGGTTTAATAATATGACAACCGAAAGGGGCATCGCACGTATTTAATAAATGAAATTTTTCCCTCAAATAGTCAAAGTCATATTCCGGTCCTCCATCATTTTGCGCATATTGATGAGTGCATAGCGCATGCGTCCCAATGCTGTGTTGATGCTTACATTGGTTTCTTCTGCAATTTCTTTAAAAGACAGACCAAAATAATGACGCAGTCTGATGACTTCTTTTTGTGTTTCGGGAAGGTCTTCAACCAGGGTTGCAACATCACTG
>JBEPWN010000473.1:0-2604 GCA_041642395.1 Marinilabilia sp.
CTACACAGGAGATATGTTTAGCGAATGGCAAAACAGAGCGCTTATTGGCGGTTTAACAGCTCAGGGAATTGTACTTGTACAGATAAACGATGAACAGGCTGAAGAAGTGGAGCGTATTTCCCTTAACAGGCGAATCCGTGATGTAGCACAGGCACCTGATGGCTCTGTTTATGTACTGACTGATGAGGATAACGGGAAAGTTATGCGGTTAATTCTTACGGAGTAATTTTCTGTTTCCCGATTTGTACATGATTAAATTTAAACAATATCAATTAAATTTTTAGCATTATGAGAACATTATACTGCCGGGATGCCGGATTTGACTGCGAGGGAGTTATACGTGCTAATAGCGATGAGGAAGTATTACAGGATGCTTACAGGCACGCTCAAAAAGTACATGGAGTTCTTGCCAATCCCCATATGGCTGCACAACTACGAATGCTGATAAAAGATGAATAAAAATTAGCTAAAATTGCCTGTGTTAACATTCGCCGGAGAATTGAATTTTCCTCTAATCCCCCGCCTCGAATTTAAATTTAAGAAGGTAGAACAAGTGTTTTACCCTTAATATGACTTTGGTCATTGTACCGGTCTGCTTCCATTAGTATTTTTGGATTTAACAGATATAAACCAACTATCATGAAAAATATAATTGTACCCGTTGATTTTTCTGTTCATTCAGAATATGCTTTAATGGTGGCGGCAAGTATTGCAAAAAAATTGAATGCAGATTTGTTTTTACTTCATATGCTGGATCTTTCAGAGCAACTAATAAGCGAGACCGAAGCTACTGAAAGAAGAGAAATCATGTATTTCTCAAAAATGATACAAAAACGTTTTGATGAATTTACTGCCAAAGATTACATGAAAGGCATTAAAGCAACTCCTATTATAAAAAAAGAAAAGGTTTTCAGGGAAGTTCAAAACACTGCCAAAGAATTAAATGCCGATCTAATTGTAATGGGCTCCCGTGGTGCTGAAGGTATGAAAGGTTTCTTTGTTGGTTCCAACACCTCCAAAGTGGTACAAACTGCCGATATTCCGGTTTTGGTGATCAAGGAAAAACAAAAGGATTTCAATCCTAAACAAATCCTTTTTGCATCTAATTTTGCCACAGAAAACTTTACTGCTTTCCAAGAAGCAAAGTCCTTTGCAAATCTTTTCAACGCACACCTAAAATTGGTATTTGTCAATACACCCAATCTTGATTTCAGCAGCACTCAGGAGATTCGGGAGAAAATGCGGGAGTTCCTGAATAGAATGAAGTTACCAATGGACTCTGCAGATATTATTATCTACAACGATTATACAGTGTCTGGGGGGATCCTCAATGCTGCAAGGGATTATAAAGCTGATATGATTGCAATTCCAACTCATGGAAGAGCAGGTTTCAACAAGATCTTATCAGGGAACATAAGCGGTGATGTTGCCAATCAATCGGGAATACCTGTTCTTACTATTAAAGTGTAAAATTGTTGGTTTTTCCCTACCGTTGGTTCTATTTGCAACAGGTCTGGATCTATTTTGGATTGGATGTTATTGCTGTTCTCTTGAGGATGCATCTTTCTTCCATGGCAAAATCTTTCTCTTTTTTTTATTTCTATTTTAGATGATTTTTTAAAACATCTAATACCTCCAATGCATAGAAATCAGATTCAAAATTTGTATTTTTAAGTAAGATGGAGCGGGGAAAATTTTGAAAAAATACTGGTAAAACGAAAGAAAGATGAAAAAAAGAATAATTGCATTGATCGATTTTTCACTTTATTCAGAGAACCTGATAAAACTTGCTGAATCCTTGTCCAATGCAATGAAAGCAGAAATAATCCTGATTCATCAGGTAAAAGTAATAGTTCCGGCCCTGGCCGATGGGAAAAGCCGCCGGGAGCTGATTGAATTTGAAAAATCAGAGGCATTAAGAAACCTGAAGCAAGTTTCAGGGAAGGTCATTCCTTCTGAGAAAAAGATCAATTATCTGGCTACAGAAAGACCTCTTTCCGCGGTATTACCGGAAATGGGTAGCCGCGATTCCGATGATCTCATTTTGGTGGGATTAAAAGGAACAGGGATATTAAAAAAAATATTTATCGGTAGCACCACCCTTGAAATAATTGACAATTTAAATATTACTACTATTGCCGTCCCGGTTAAAACAGATAACCTTCAGCTCGAACGGCTCGTGATAGCTACAAATTACAGGTTCCCACTTAACAAAACAGGTTTGGATAACTTGCTCCGCAATTTTTCAGAACAAATAAAAGAAATCTCATTTTTTTCGATTATAACACCTGATGACGATGATATTGAAGCCCTGAAATATTTAATAGAGTTAAACGAATATTACCAGGACAGGATAACTTCAGGGTTTAAGATGTATGAGGGTAAAAATGCATTTGAGAAAATAAAATCTTTTATGAAAGGGGATAATAGATCATTTCTTGTTGTCCAAAAAGGTTCCCGTGCAATAAATGACCAGGTATTCAGGAAATTTCTGATCAATGACCTTGTTTATCACGGCTCAATTCCTTTAGTAATACTTCCGTAATGAATTGGTTTTTAATAATTTCAGATAACCCATTTTTTGAAATTGCAATAATCCTTTTT
>JBEPWN010000474.1:0-2596 GCA_041642395.1 Marinilabilia sp.
TTATAAACAGGAATAGGGTCAGCATCCAATACATCCAATATTTTCAAAACATTCTCAGTTGTGTAATTTATTCCTACATTTCCCGAAACCGAAGTGATCGCTTCAATTTTAATATTTGGATGCCTGAAGGCCATCATTATTGCCTGGGCATCATCAATACCGGGATCGCAATCAATAACTATCCGTCTCATACGTTCTCCTCATTATTATGAAGGTTTTCCACTAATCTTAAATAATCCAAATTCATTTGTTCAACAGCATAAGAATAATCAATTGTCTGCAAAACTTGTTCCCGCAACAACCAATTTCCATCAACCATTACATCCGTGACATGCATTCCGCTTATGGCATAAACAAGTGCAGTGTATGGATCTTGCGCGCCCTTCGGTCCCCAGCCAATATCATTCAAATCAAGTGCGATCAAATCAGCATATTTTCCCTTTTCCAAACTGCCGATCTTCTGATCCAAGCCTAATGCTTTAGCCCCCCCTATCGTTGCCATTTCTACTATTTCTTCGGCGGGTATAACACCAGGTTTCGATTCCCGGTAAACACTTAATTTCGCAGCGATATCCATCTCTCGAAATAGATCATACGAATTTGCATTTGCAACATTGTCAGTTCCAATAGCCGTATTAATACCTGCATCTCTCATGGACTTCAATGCCGCTGCCGGGAATCCGCTCCTCATGGATGAAGATGGACATATGATCGCAGTGAATTGGCTATCAGCAAGCATGGCATAATCCGTCTCAGGTACAGTAATGGAATGGGCTGCAAGAATTGGAAAATCAAGAATCCCAAGCTCCTTCATTCTCGTGACAGCAGAAATACCAAATTTATCCTGGCAATAATCTTCTTCTTCACTGCTTGTTGCAAAATGGATGTGCAGTCCGGTATCAAATCGTTTAGCAAGTTCCAGCTCTAAAGCAATGATATCTTCGGAATTATCAACAAAAAATGCATGCGGACCTACCCAACCTTTGATACGAGGATGATCTGAAAGACCCTCTAGAAATTCTGTTGCTAAGGCCATTTCACGGGTTCGTGACTCAAGATCGCCCAATTCTACGATTCCATATGCCAATGCTGCTCGCAAACCGCTTTTTTCAACAGATGGAAAAATGTCTTTCATATAAAAATATTGATCCGCAAAACAAGTTGTTCCTGTACGAATCATTTCAGCACAACTTACTTCAACTGCCGCTGGAACCATCTCAGAATCGGCGGCGAACTCTAAACGGCGGAGACAATTTATGAAACCGTCCATTGTGAAAAGCGATATACCCTCTGCCAATCCTCTAAACAATGACATGGGTGTATGGGCATGGGCATTCACGAGACCAGGCATTACCAGACGGTCACCAAAATCGATAACGACATCAGCATCATCTGCAGGAACATCCTCAGGAACACCAATTTTCAAAATCTCTCTTCCACGAATCAAAAGGTGTCCGGGCTCATAAATTTGGCGCTGATCATCCATGCTTAATACTATTTTTGCTTTGATTAAAGTTTTCATCGGCTCTTTCTTTGGGTAATAAATTTACAAACAATAACATTTAATATTTCTAATTTTAGCAGAAAAATGGACCATTCAATATCAAAATTGTCTGTAGTTACTTTTGCAGGTATAAATCACATGGTAAAATTTGGAAGTTATCCAGAGATTATAGTAAATAATTAATCCGTGTTAAAGTTAAATAAATTTTATATAAAATTATTAATAACTGCTTCGTAATAAATGATCATTAATATACTTTCACTACCCAATGAACCAAGAGGAAAAAATGAAATCTACGTTGAATATCAAAGTGAACCATCCGGCCGGTTTACATGCGAGACCTGCTTCTTTATTTGTCCAGACAGCCAGCAAATTTACTAGTGATATCCATGTTCAAAATCTCACAAATGAGAGTGATGTCGCTAACGCAAAAAGCATTCTCAGCGTATTAACACTGGGCGTTGTTCAAAATCATGAAATTGAAATTATCGCCGAGGGTGAAGATGCTGAATCTGCCACTAAAGCGCTGGAAGTATTAATCAGCGACAATTTTGGTGAATGATTTGTTAGGAATCAAAACAACCTTTCTGCAATAGGAAGGCTTAAGTCAAATATTATCTTGAATTTAAAATGATATTTTTGGGGGTTATAATTCAATCCTGACCGATTGATTATTTTTTATTCGTTATCTTTTTTCCTTGCTTTTCGGATGGCCTTCTTTTTGGCAATCCGTCTTTCTTCGCTTTTTGATGTAAAGAATCTTCGCTTTCTATGTTCAGAAAGTACCTTGGAACGAGTCACTTTCTTGCGAAAACGCCGCATCAAATGGTTGAATGATTCATTACTTCGTTTTTCAACTTTTACCAAATCTCATTCACCTCCTTGAATTCACCCAATAAACTGCCCCTTATGCAAATCTAAAGGCCTCGGTCAGGATTGAGAAATTCGTTCATAACTTTTAACGCCCTTGATCACATTCTTTGTGCCAGCACATTGTTGGGTGTTTATTTTTATCTCAGGAATGTCTATTTTACGAAAAATGACATTCTGCCTTTTTAAGACACTTGGATTATACCTGTCCAACCCACCTAT
>JBEPWN010000475.1:0-2594 GCA_041642395.1 Marinilabilia sp.
TCGTCTTCCGAGATTGGTGTTATTTCTCTAATAATTCTTTTCATTTTTTTACAAGTAAAATTGATAATGTTATGATGATTTTCAGTACATTATTTAGTCTTGGGTCATGATATCATTATGTAGCGTTATGATTTAATTGCCTAAAAGACAATTGTAAACGCAATAAATGTGTTGGATTTTAGTTATATTGTTTCTAAAACATTCACGAAAGTATGGATAATTAGTTGTAAATGCAAAGACTTTAAGTGCAATGACCATTACTTTTGAATTGTGAACTTTAGTTAAAAATCTAATATTTAGTCTATGAAAAAGCGATCAGTTGTTTTTTATGCAATGTGGATTTTTCTGTTACTAACGGTGAGCATGCAAAACGTGTTTTCACAAAATCAGAGTAACAGAGTAACAGGAATTGTACAAGATCCCTCGGGTGAACCGATACCTGGTGTTAATATCCTTGAACAGGGAACACAGGGAGGAACTATTACGAATGTTGATGGGGAGTTTTCATTATATGTTGAAAATCCGGAAGAGTCAGTGCTTAGGCTCTCCTTTATCGGCTTCAAGCCGATGGAAGTGGAAATTGATGGACGGAGTCAACTGGAAATTGTGATGGAAGAAGACGTTTTAGGTCTGGAGGAAGTTGTGGTCATCGGTTACGGATCTGTAAAGAAAAGTGATTTGACCGGTGCAGTTGGAACCATTGATGTTGAGCCGCTTCAAAACATTCCTGCCAACTCGGTTGATGGTCTTTTGCAAGGGCGTACAGCAGGGTTACAGGTTATTAATTCATCACAGAATCCAGGAGCAGGAGCCACTGTCCGTGTTCGTGGTGGAAGTTCCCTGCGTGGTTCAAATTCGCCATTAATTGTAGTGGATGGTTTTCCAATGGGAGATGCCGGTGATTTGAAACAGATTAATCCGGCAGATATAGAGTCGATTGAAGTTTTAAAGGATGCATCCGCATCAGCAATCTATGGTTCCAGAGGGGCCAATGGTGTAATAATGGTGACTACCAGAAAGGCAAAAACAGGGGAAACCAGGATCAGTATAAACCAACAAACGACTTTGTCCGAATTCACTTCAAAATTGAATTTGTGGCGAGATCCTGTTTTAATGGCACAATTGAACAATGAATCCAGGATTAACGGAGGTTTTCCGGCACAATATATTGGTGAAGTTTCACCTTCCGGAATATATTATCCTTCAGTAGGAGAATTAGCTGCCGGTGAATGGCCTCATAATACACGGTGGGATGATATTGTATTCAGAGATTCTCCCATATCGAATAGCACCACATTAAATATTTCCAGTTCAAATGACAAAACCAATTTCAATTTGAGTGGAAACTATTTTACTGACAAGGGAGTATATATTGAGGATGACTACTCGAAACTTAATTATAATCTGAACATTAGTCATAATGTATTTGATAACCTCAAGGTTACTTTTTCAAATATATTGACATCAGGCAATCGTAATAACAATGGTGGATTGGCATATTGGAGAAATCCCATATGGCCGGTTTATGATGAAAACGGGGATTATTTCTTAACCAATAATAACGACTTTGGTCATCCGGTTGCTATTACAGAAAACAGGTTAAATGAATCCAAAACTTTGGATGTATTGTCCTTTCTGGATGTTCAGTATGAGATGTTTCCATTCTTGACATTGACCTCCCGGATGAATTACAAATATGGGAAATCAATATCGGATCAGTATTCACCAAAAAAATACACACAAACAGGGACTTTCAATAATGGGTATGGTGCTATAAATAACTGGCAGGGCAATGTTTTCCTTTCAGAAACTTTTGCCAGCTTCGATAAGACATTTAATGATTTACATTATCTTGATATCACAGCCGGATATACTTATCAGTTTGATGAGGTAAGAACCTCGGGTTTGGCAGCTGTTGATTTTGTAAATGAATCTCTTTTAAATCAAAATCTGGCTTCAGGTGATCCGGAATCATTTCAAATATCCAATGGATTAACTGAATCTGAGCTGGTTTCCGGTATTTTCCGTGTAAATTATACTTTAAACGACAAGTATCTTTTTACATTTACTTCAAGGGCTGATGGTTCTTCAAAATTTGGTGAAAACAATAAGTGGGCATTTTTCCCTTCAGGAGGGATAAGCTGGAAACTTCAGGAAGAAGAATTTATCCGTCAACTGAATTTCTTTGATCAATTGAAGCTTAGAACCAGTTATGGTATTTCAGGAAATCAAGGTATCTCAGCATATCAGACATTAAGTCGTTATGGTACCAGTAAATATTACAATGATGGAAGTTGGGCAACTGCCATCGGACCTGGTGTGGAAGTAGGAAGAACAGGGCAGAGTGGTATCGAAGTGCTTTGGGGTGGCATTCCAAACCCGGATTTAAGGTGGGAAACAACTGCCCAGGCGAATATCGGATTAGATATGAGTATGTTTAATAGTCGATTCAATCTCACATTCGATTATTATGAAAAGCATACTGATGATTTACTGCAGGAAAGAATATTGACTCCGTCATCGGGATACGACCGGATGTGGGTTAATAATGGCTCCATTGTAAATAAAGGTGTTGAATTGACATTGGATGGAGA
>JBEPWN010000476.1:0-2580 GCA_041642395.1 Marinilabilia sp.
ATTTTATTTCCATTACAAAATGGCTGTTGAAAAGAGGCTTCAGATCCTGATCGCTGTATAATTCCTCATATTTGGGGTAAACCTTGCTTCGGATGTTCTTATCAAAAGTAATTCGAACTCCTCCGTCCAGCTTTCCCAGGTAAGCTTCCCGGTCGTAAACTACCAGATTGCTGGGACTGTATTGTTTCTTTTTAAGATGGAAAAAGAACCTTCGGGCATCATCCAAAGCGTCTTCATGATGTTCATGTAGGATATGATCTTCCAGATTTCCAAATCTGATCACTTCATTCAAATTCCTGAAATGCACCATGGACCGGTGTTTCTTTATACGGCCCCCAATTTTTCTTTTTATTTCGAAAATGACCTTACTGTTGGGGTGTTGTTGATTGTATCCTCTTATTCTCAGCTTTCTCCGGAGTTTTATGCCACTTACCTTTTGGTGATAGCATTCCATGTCTTGTGAATCCAGATAGATACTCCTTACTGTATATTGATGGATGCCACTGTGTGTAATGTGTCCGTTTTTATCGGGCACTACAAAAGGGTGAAGCCTCTGGCGTAAGTCAACCATTGCATTATTCGGGACCAGATATTTTTGTTCATAACGTAGTGCCATATTTAACTGTTAAATATTATGCTCAGCAGACGCTGGAAATAATTGAACGCGGGGATTGATTTGCATATAATGTTTCCCTTCACCTTTAAGTTTGGCAATAGTTTTTGGTCCTCATTTTTGATCAGGCACGTGACAAATACGGCTTGCCGCCCATTAAGTGATTCCGCTTTGCTGTCAATGTGGATTACTTTCCCTTCAATTTCTTCGGGAAGGAGTGTGTTGCTGATTTTTATGGCAAGACCTTTTTTTAGATAATGAATCTGACTGATTTCCACGGGAACCATCAATACCATATTTTCGGTGCTGATAACTCTGGCAAGAACTTCATTGTCATTCGTTTCAGTTTTAAATTCGTGAGACAGAAATCCGGAAACAGGTGATGTCAGAGTGAGTGCATCCAGCCGTTTTTGAGTGACATTGATTTGTTTTAATATGGCATCAATTGATGTATTATAATACTCTATTTCTTCTTGTTTCGAACCCGCTGTAAGGTCTTCATAGTTAGCGTTGGCAATAAGGACTTCCTGTTTTTTTTGATTGTAAAAGTTGAGTGATTGTTCGAATTCCTGATCTGCAATAACATCCAGATCGTGAAGTTTTTTGTTACGGTCAAAAATTATTTTTTCTGCTTCGAGATTTGTCTCTGCCATTCGCAATTCTTCCATGGCTGCTTTTGTTCGTTCGGGTTTTTCGCCGGTCAGGTTTATTTGGCGTGATTGTTTAAGTTCGTTCAGTTCTTTTTCAAGATCCAGGAGTTTATAGGATTCCTGATGGGATGTTATAAAGCCAATGGTGTCACCTTTGTTTAACCGGGAATTGGGTTTAAGAAGATGGTTTAAATGGAATTCGGCATGATCGCCCCGGCTGAATTCTGTAGAAGTGAAGAAAGGAGTGCTGTTGGTGCGGTTGTCTTTCAGAAGATTCAAAATGGTTCCGTTTGGACTTTTTGTGAGTTTCCATTCTTTCTCCGGCAATAGTATACCCTGGGTGCTGATGAAATAAGGAACTTCGACATGCAGTGAGGCGAAAATAAGCAGAAATAAGAAAAACAGAATTCCTGAAATAATTTTTATTTGTGTTGTCATGGATATAATTCCTGATTGTGTGCGGCTTAAAATTAATCAAAAAAAAGCCCGGCACCAAGAATGCCGGGCAAATCCTCCAGGAATGCTGTATTTACTGCATTTAATTCTCTTGTTTTACATTCAGTTTTAAAGGATTTATTTCTTCTCCCCAATAAACTGTTTGATGGGGAAAAGGGATTTCGATATTTTGCTTATCGAAAGCAATTTTAAGTCTTCTGCGATATTCACGGCCGGTGGTCCATTGAGTGATGGGTTTGGTTTTTAGTCGGGCTTTAATAATCAATGCACTGTCGGCAAATTTGTCAAGTCCAAAAACCTCTATGGGTTCGAGGATATTGGGCCCGATCTCTTCATCTTTTTGCAATTCGTCGCCCACTTGTTTCATGATTTTGATTACCTCGTCCACATCTTCTTTATAGGCTACTCCAATGTCGAATACCATGGCCGACCATTCTTTTGTCATGTTGGATAAAGTGTTGATTTTTCCGTTTTGGGTGATATGTATTACACCTGAAAAATCACGTAGAGTGATGGTGCGAAGTTCAATCTTTTCCACAAGTCCACCAGTGCCGTTGATAATGGCTACATCTCCTGCCCGTACCTGATCTTCGAGCAATATAAAGAATCCCGAAATGTAATCACGAACCAGCTCCTGGGCCCCAAAACCCACGGCCAAACCGAGGATACCGGCACTGGCGATTAAGGGTGCGACATCAATATTGACTTTGCTGAGTAGCATAATAATAAAAACCACGTAAAGAACGATCTTAGCCGTTGCAAGCATGATGCCCGTAAGTGTGTTAATTCGTTTTCCTGCCTCATGGGTGTCCACTTTCTCATCGCGTTCGGCTCTGGCTATTAATGTTTTGTTTAGCCTGT
>JBEPWN010000477.1:0-2567 GCA_041642395.1 Marinilabilia sp.
TCACTGAGATTTGATTTTGAAGAAATTAAACCCATTATTCGGCAAAATCAGAGCCAAGCAATTTTGATCAGCCTGGCCATTTATATTTTATTTGGTTTCACATTTCTACCTTCTGTTCCATTGACCGTATTCATTGCTGTATTGATAGGACCTTTGCAGGCTGCCGTTGTTGCTGCAATAGGGAACACAATAGCAGCGATTTTCGAGTACCAAATCGGAAAAACCGTAGGTGACGTGGTCGCGTTTGAAGACATAAAGCATAAATTACCTTTCGGTCTGAATAAGCTACCGATTGAATCCCCGCTATTCATGTTGGGTGCGAGGATCATCCCTGCTGGTTCCCGGGCGTTCAGCGTTGTTTGCGGTGCATACCAGGTGCCGATGCCGACGTACATATGGACAACATCAGTGATGTATTTTGTCAGCTCTGCCTTTCTTTCCTATGGGGGAAGTAAGTTAATTGACCTTCTGTAGAAAATAATACCTAAAAGAATGCTTCGTTTTAATTCAACTTTTAACCAATTCTATCGCCTAATCCTACAAATTCGGTATAATAAATCTGATTAGGTCTTTATATTTAAAGGAAGGATACATGATAGAAGAAGTATTTAATCTTTCAAAAAGCAATGAAAGAACAGTGGAAAAAGTTGTTCAGGATGATAACCTGGATTACATACATATGATCTTTAATAAGGGTGAAGGGCTGCCGATCCATTATTCAAATTCCAATGTTTATATGACGGTATTACAGGGAACACTTTCAATCGCTTTGGATGACCAGGAGGTCCATGAATATCCCGGCGGTACCCTTTTGAAGATCCCCTATAAAAGAAAAATGAATGTGCAAAATTTCAACGACGAGAAACTTGAACTTCTTGTGATCAAAGCGCCAGCACCCAAAAACTATCCCAGGGAGTAAATGGGAAATTTTTGAAACACTAGATTAAAATACAAAAAGCCCAATTGGGCTTTTTGTGTTCTGAATTCTTACAGGAATTAATTGCTCAACGCCCTACTGATAATCCAAAAAAGCTTTCAAATCATAATCAACAAAATTGTTGACTTTCAAACAAATTATGATTTTAGGTTTCTCTTCATCCTTAGATATTCATCCTCATCAATTTCACCACGAGCGTACCGATCCTGTAATATCTCCAAGGCAGAATCATCTGGTTGGCGTGGAGAACCATAATTGGAACCTTGTTTTAGGAAATCTGGCCGCCAACCTAGAATATAAGCAATAACGCCAATTCCTAAAATAAATAAGAAAAAGCCAAAAAACATCATTTTAAACTCCTTTTTCTAAACTATTGTCTTCATTTTCCTTACTTAATAATTCTGATACATAATCTTCAAGAATTAATAAAGCAAATGTAAAAATTTGTTAAAGTTTTTGTCAATAGAAAACAAAGGTATTGATATTGATTACAGCACAGCTCCTAAATCCTATTCAGCCAGTTTGTGTCCGCGAAGCAGTTGTGCAATGAAAGCAACAATAACCCTTTTGAGAGACATTAGATGGACACAAACAGCTGGCAATTTAAAGATTCCGAATATTTCAAAAAACCATGTTGCCACTGGAATAGCAACAAAAAACCTGGTTGATTATTAACATTGGATTTCTTACTAAACTTATTCTAATGACATAAGATATTCAGCCAGATCCTCGAGATCCTCATCGTTCATGTCCCATCGAGGCATATCTTCGCTGAGAGGTTCTCCATCCGGATGCTCCCCTTCCACAACAGCCAGTCTAAATTGCTCAAGATCATATTCCCCTTCATTATGGCCTTCTTCTTCTTCGCTATGCCCATCATCTGCTTCACCAGCCAGGGAATCCCAGCGAATATCAGGCGCATCCATAATCTCCATCCCCATCATGGCATGCAAACCTCCTCGAGCATCAGGTCCATGACATGAGGCACAAGCTAGATAACCACCTCCCATCATCATATCGTAATCCGGACCGCCAGAATAAGTAATTCGTGTATCTCTTGAGTTTGTAGCAGTGAAATATATACGCTCGCCATTTGAATCGAAAGCGCCTTCTCCCCATCCCGTACCAACGCTTCCCTGAAATACTGTACAGGCATCCAGTAACAAAATTGTTAGGAGACCAATCAATAAAATAGAAGCAATCCCTAAAGCTTTCTTCATTTCTGCACTCTCCTTTAGTTTATAATGTCAGAAAAATTTCCACTAAACTTATCGTTCAATCACATAGAGGATCAATACATCTTCAAAATTTGGCAGTGTTCAAGAAAACCGTTGTTGCAACTTCGGGAATATTTGGATTAATTTAATTGTATTGTTTGACTCATAAAAATCAAAATGTTATACTGTTCACCCACAATCATCATCTTAGCCTCAACCAGATTTACTACTAGGAAAATGGTCTACATGAAACTAAGAATCTCTTTATTGACACATCTAGTCATTCTGATACTTTAGGAACTCAGCTTGTTCTGCAACCATATCATTAGTTAATTTGGTTTCCCTTATCGATTGGCCATGTGATCACCCAATGTAGTGTTTAGCTATCAATCTTTTTTATCACCAGAATTAAA
>JBEPWN010000478.1:0-2558 GCA_041642395.1 Marinilabilia sp.
CCTGGAAAACAAAAAAGTAGGGCTTGGATTAAATGTAACCAACGACCGGTACGGGCTGGAAAATAAATTAAGCGTTTTTGGCGATTATGCCTATGAAATTTCCCTGACACCTCAAACCCGCTTAAGAATGGGATTGAAATTCGGATTCGTCAATTACAAAAATCCACTCACGCAATACCAGTTATACCCCGACGGGGAATATGATTATGCTTTTGCCAGTGATGTGGACCTTAAGTTCCTTCCCAATTTTGGAGTAGGTGGTTTCCTGTACGATGAACATTACTATATCAGTCTTTCCATCCCCAAACTTATTAAGCAGAATTACACGGCAAATATCAACAATTACAACCTCGAGGCCCAGGTTCAGACCGTATACCTCGGGGCCGGCTATATTTTTCGTTTTATTACCTTAAACTACCTCGTTTTTAAACCAACATTTATGCTGACGGCAAACCGCGGGCTGCCCCTGCAATACGATGTTGCCGGCAATTTTTTACTGGCTGAAAAAATCTGGCTGGGTTTGATGCTTCGCTCGGGGAATGCCGTTAGTTTTATATCTCAGTGGATTTTCGATAACAACCTGCGGCTCGGTTTTGCAATGGATTTAACCTATAACGAAATATTCCCCTACCAGTACGGAACCTATGAAGTGACCCTCGGCTTCGACATGGACTTCTTTGGCAGAAGTTACATCCGAGAAAAATACTTTTAACTGATACAAGCACAATAAGCCTTACTCTTTTAACAAGCTTGGTAACCAGCTAAAAACCCTGTTGCAATGCCTTATTGAAGAATTTGAATTAATAAGCTAATAAGGTAAGGGGATTGATGGAAACTGAATGGTTACTAAGGTTAAGGTATTGGAAATAAGGTTTCTTTCGGGGTTTAAATATTGAATGGATTTAGATGAAGATGTTTGATGGTTTTAATGCAACCTTCGCCTGGGTTTTGCAATGGATTTAACCTAAGCAGGAAGGAAATATTCCCCTATCAGTACGGAACCTATGAAGTGACTCTTGGTTTCGACGTGGACTTCTTTGGCAGAAGCTATATCCGCGAAAAATACTTTTAAATTCCAAACATACGTTTTTAAGATTCAGTATTTTTTCTTTTTTCCAATCACCCCTAAATTATTGGAATTTAAGATTATTCGTATCAGAATTCATCAAAAATTTAAAAGAAAACATTTCCTGTTGTTCTGTTATTTTTATATCTTGCACGCAAACCCGTATAGTTATTAACAATTAACGAAAACAAAACCAATAGTTCTCTGAATAAAAAAGAATTTGGATGTTTATAAATCTTTTAAAAGAATTTGGTAACTTGCAATATCAATGACTGTTAAATCAGGTTATTTAACAGTCATCGGGTGATGGTGATGGTAAAAAGGTGCAGTAACATATCAGTTATTAAAATACTGGTGTTTATAGTATTGTTAACTATTGTATTGAATGAAGAATGCGATGCAACGGTAACTGCTATTTGTAATTTTCCCGACAGCCGTAATGATATGTTTAGCGGAACCGAGGGAACAATAAACAATCATGTTTTTAATAATCAATCCTTTTCAGCAAGAAAAATTGAACCACTCAGCAGTCATTTTTCAAACAAAGCGATTGATCTGAATGGAAATACTGAACATAATCCCCCTCCTCTGAAATACCCTGCTAACAGACGTGTTTTTGTCTCCTACAAAAAATCATCAAATCATATCAACGCCCCCCCGACACCAAACGGTACACAACCAGCTAAAATCCAATCACTTATACCGAAAGCAAAATCCAAACTGTTTATCACTTCCAACAAACAGCGTTCCACCCGCTTTGCCCGAACTGATAAAAACAGGAGTCATAAATTGTCTTATTTGCCGGAAATTGCTTACCGGTTTAATCTCCAAAAAAACACTTTGCCCGGTAATCATCCGATTGATCATCAGGCAACAACTCCAAAAACAGGTAATGCAGATCAGGAACAAGATTCAACTTTATTAATTTGTCCGGATGATGTTTCAACTTATACCGATCTAAACACCTGTGAAAGTTTTATCGCAAATAATCTGAATGCGGTCATAAACAGCGAAAATATTTCGAAATTAAGCTGGGAATTGTCAGGTGCCACAGAAGCTTCGTCTTCAGACAAAGGAATAAATCAACTCGACAATCATACTTTTAATGAAGGAACTACTGAAATTACATACACTGCCACCGGCCTCAACAGCAACACGGCTACCTGCACTTTTACCATCACCATTTCCGACAACCAGGTACCAAAACTGTTAAGCTTCCCGGACGATATTACTACTGAAGCGGAAGCCGGAGAATGTTCAGCAACCGTTTTCTGGAATCAACCTGCAGTGACTGACAACTGCAGTTCGCCTGAGCAAATAATCGGCACAGCATCGCATCGGCCCGGTGATGAATTTTTAGTTGGAACAACCACTGTTACCTACTCGTTTGCGGATGCCATCGGCAATACCCGGGACACTTCGTTATCTGTTACGGTGGTGGACAATGAAGCGCCTGTGGTGAACAATTGCCCGGGAGATATTTTTATAACTA